>CAZECH010000275.1:0-4586 GCA_964510675.1 uncultured Ignavibacteriaceae bacterium | reverse complement strand
GAAACTCAACCAGGAAACAAATAATATTACAGAACCCGGTGAAGCTGAATTAGTTAACCAACTTCATAGCGATTACCGGGATTATCTCAACATCTTACAAGAATTAAAATCGCAAAAATCCAGAAGCGAAGATGATGTCAATCAATTATATGAACAATACATAAAACTTCGTGCAAAAATTTCTGAAGTGTACGATCTGAATATGTTTGCTATTCAAAAGAAGAGTGGCGAGATGCAGAATCTTGCAGATGAAATTACAATTTATATGGCGATTGTTGCGGGCATCAGTATCCTTATAACTCTTTCATTTATCTTTTATTTCCCATCTCGAATTGTTGAACCGATAAAAGAACTTACTGAGAGAATTAAATCAATAAGCGAAAGAAAATATGATCAAAAGCTTGAGATAAATTCAAAGGATGAACTTGGCGAGCTTGCTTCTGCGTTTAATTTGATGGCAGAAAGATTAAAAACATATGAAGCAAAACATATTGATCAGCTTCTTTCTGAACAGAAAAGAATGGAATCGCTTGTTCATAATCTTGAAGATGGTGTTTTACTGATCGATGAAAATAAAAAAGTTGTTGTAGCTAATAAAACCATTCTGGATATAACTGGTTTAAAAGATGCTGATTTAGTATCTCATTATATGCCTGATGTTGCTACTCATAATGATCTTGTGCGTGAAATTTATAAAGCTGCGTTAAATCCAATCCCGGAAAGCAGTTCATCAAAACCGTTGAGAATTGTTTTTAATAACGAAGAACTCTATTACAAAATTGAAAAAGAAGAGATTAAAACTTATTCAGAATTTTCTCAACAGGAAACTTATATAGGCTACCTGATTCTTCTGAAGAACATAACACAATTCCAGGCAAGGGATACTGCAAAGACAAACCTGCTTGCAACAGTTTCACATGAATTAAAAACTCCACTTTCCTCGATTAACTTAAGTTTGAAACTGCTTGAAGATAAAAGAATTGGTGAACTGAATAAGGAGCAACTGGATTTAGTAAATTCGTTGAGACTGCAATCTAACCGTCTTTCAAGAGTGATTAATGAAATTATGGATTACTCGCAGATTGAAACTGGAAATATTAAATTAAGATTCTCGCCCGTTAAGCCGGAAGATGTGATTGATCTTGGAGTAACAGCACTTATGCTCCAGGTATCTGAAAAAAATATTAATCTTGAAATGGAAGTAGAGGATAATCTTCCCACAATAAATGCGGATCTTGAAAAATCGGTTTTCATTCTTGTTAACCTGTTAAGCAATGCAATTAGATTCAGCAGAGAAAATGATAAGATAAGTGTAAAAGTAGTACGCCAGGATAATGAAATACATTTCTCTGTTTCCGATAATGGTCCCGGTATTGCTAAGAATCAGCAGGAAAAATTATTTGAGAGGTTTGCAAGCATTGGAGACAAATCAAAAAGAGGTTGGGGCTTAGGTTTGGCAATTGCTAAAGAATTTGTCCAGGCACAAAGCGGAAGAATTTGGGTTGAAAGTGAAGTTGGAAAGGGAAGTAATTTTATTTTCACTTTACCTTTAAGTTAAAATGAATTCTATTCTTTCCAGAAAGAAGGTCTCAGGATCATTAGTATAGTGTAGATTTCCAGCCTTCCTAAAAGCATGTTAAAACTTAAGAGCCATTTTCCAATATCCGGAACAGTGCTGAAGTTTGTAACTGGTCCTGTTGAACCCAATCCCGGCCCTATATTTCCCATGCAAGCTGCAACTGAACCCATTGCAGAAGTTATTTCCAAACCAAGAATGGACATTATAAGAGAACTTATTCCGAATATTGCTAGATAAAGAAGAACAAAGGCTGCGACCTTTGTTATAATATCCTGTGAAATTGCACGTCCGTTTTGTCGGACAAGCAGAACAGCACTCGGATGCAGTAAGCGCTTTAATTCTAACAGACTATTTTTTAAAAGAAGCTGGTATCTAACCATCTTAATTCCGCCGCTTGTTGAACCGGCGCAGGCTCCGAACAATAAAAGGAAAAGAAAAATATGTGTAAAGAAAGGAGCCCATTTTTCATAATCAACTGTAATGAAACCTGTTGAACTAAGGATTGACATAACACAGAATGCTGAATCACGAAAAGAAGATTCCAGGGTTTGACTGTTTACTAAAAATAAAAAGAGTGTTATCAAACCAACAATGATTGAAATAAATGTAACATAAAACCTGAATTCACTATCCTTGAAGTAAGAAGATAACCTGCCATGTAATGCAAAGTAATGGAGTGCAAAATTAGTCCCGCCCAAAAACATAAAAACAATAATAACATATTCTATAAACGGGGATTGATAAAATGCTATGCTTGCATTTTTAGTTGAGAAACCTCCTGTAGCAAGTGTTCCAAATGAATGACATAGTGCATCGAACAAATTCATTCCTCCGATAAGCAGAAGAATTGTTTCTGCAGCAGTTAAGATTACATAAATACCCCAGAGTCTTTTAGCAGTTTCCTGTACACGTGGATGAATTTTATCTTTTGTTGGTCCGGCCACTTCTGCCTGGTAAAGCTGCATTCCACCGATTCCCAGTATAGGAAGAATAGCAAGAGAAAGAACGATAATTCCCATGCCTCCAATCCAGTGAGTCATGCTTCTCCAAAACAATAGGCCATGAGGTAAAGCTTCAGTGTTTGTTAGTATCGAAGCTCCTGTTGTTGTAAAACCCGACATTGTTTCAAAAAAAGCATCAGTAAAATTTGGTATGCTTCCATAGATGATAAAAGGTAAAGTCCCGAACAAGGACATTGCAACCCAGCCGAGGGAAACAATTAAAAATCCTTCTCTCTTTCTGATTCCTTTATTGTCATTCTTTCTTGTAAAAATCCAAAGAATAAATCCGAAAAAAGAAGTGCTTAAGCCCGAGATTAAAATTGCCGGTATGTCGTCGGTTTTATAATAAATTGAAAAGGGGATTGCGGTTAACATTAAGGTTCCGATGATCATAAGAAGGAAGCCTGTAATTTGAAATATGACTTTGTAATTCATTATTCAAAGAACTTTATTGTTTTCTTTACACCTTGGGGAAGAGAGAAAACAACAACTTTATCATTAGGCCTTATTTGGGAATCGCCTATAATAATAAAGCTCTTTCCATCTCGTATAACACCACCGATTATCGCTTCTTTCGGGAAGTGAAGATCTTTAACTTTTTTTTGTGTCACAGGCGCATTTGAATGCACAATATATTCAAGAACTTCTGCATCTATTCCTTCAAGAGTGGCTATTTCTAAAACTTCTCCCCTGCGGATAAATCTTGAAATATTATTTGCCGCAATTAATTTCTTATTGATTAAGGAATCTATGCCGATTGTTTGTGCAAGAGGTACATAGTCAACTTTGTCTACAAGAGCAATTGTTTTTGTAACTCCAAGATGTTTAGCCATTAAACATGTAATAATATTTGTTTCAGCATCTTCAGTAAGTGCAATAAAAGCATCCATATCAATTATGCCTTCCTGTGCAAGAAGGTCTATATCTCTTCCATCTCCCTGGATTACGAGAGTATTCTTCAGAGTATCTGCCAGCTCATAACTTTTTTCTTTATTCGATTCAATAAGCTTAACATTCATAGTGGATTCTAAAAGTCTTGCAACTCTTCTCCCTATTTTACCACCGCCGAGAATCATAATGTTGTCAAACTTCAGATTCTCTTTACCTGAAAGCTTCAGTACCATTTCCATTCCTTCAGGAGTGGTAATAACAAAAATCTGGTCATTAGGTAAAAATTTATCATTACCAGTGGGAATTATAGTCCTGAAGTTTCTGTATATAGCCACGATCCTGAAATTTTCAGTAGTATATTCTTTAGAAACATCGGAGAGCTTCTTATGTATTACAGGAGCTTTTTTATCAAGCTTCAAACCCAGCACCAAGAGCTTACCTTTTTCAAAGTCAAGGACATCTGTAGCGGCAGTCCTGTGGATAAGATTAACAGTCTCTGTTGCGGCAAGCTGTTCAGGATAAATCATATAATCTATCCCGATCTCAGAAAAATTAATTCCCAAATCAGGTGTAAGGTATTCTGCATTTGCTATGCGGGCAATTGTTTTTTTCGCTCCAAGTTTTTTCCCAAGTATTGCTGTGGTTATGTTAACCTCTTCAGAAGAAGTTACTGCAACAAGCAAATCTGCTTTACTAATATTTGCCCGTTCTAAAACCTGGATTGATGTTGAGGAGCCATTTATTGTGAGAATATCTGCCATTGCATCTGAGTATGAAAGCCGCTGTTGGTTTACATCAATAGCAATTATATCATGTGATTCCTGAGAAAGCTGTTTGGCAAGCTGGTAACCAACGTCTCCCATTCCTGCAATTACTATGCGCATAGTTTTTAAACCTTAATCAAATAGACCTGACAAATTTGGGGTTAATTTATATCTAATTCAAATTTTTTGAAGGGAAGTATAGTATCCACCAAAATATAAAACCTGATTTTTAGTCAGTATTATTTAAGAAACACAACTTTTATAAATTACAAATTCAGTAACCTTGCAGAGTGATAAATTGTTAAAATTTCAACTTCTTCATTCAGTAACCTGTAAATGATTCGATAATTT
>CAZECH010000274.1:0-4604 GCA_964510675.1 uncultured Ignavibacteriaceae bacterium | reverse complement strand
CGGACAGCCTCTTTGGGTGTTTCTGCTATTTTATCACGGAAGTGAAGTCTTTTAATATCTTCCCAGTCAGAAACGACAAAACCTTTAAAATTCAATTCACCCCGGAGAACTTCTGTGAGCAGATGATAATCCGAATGTGTTGGTATTCCATTTACCTCCCCTGAGTTAACCATAATTGTTGGCGCACCGGCAAGTATTCCTGCTTCAAATGTGGGAAGAAAATATTCTCTCATCATTCGTTCAGAAATCCATGCGGGGCTACGGTCTCGTCCATTAAGAGGATAACTGTAACCAACATAATGCTTAAGGCAAACTGCAAGTTTATCGCGGGCACCAATATTATTTCCCTGAGCACCTTTTATAAATGAACTGCCAATTTGTGAAGCAAGGTAAACATCTTCACCGTAAGTTTCCCAGAGGCGTGACCAGAGTGGCTGCCTTCCAATATCCAATACAGGATAAAAATTCCATGGAATTCCTGATGCACGTGTTTCATAAGCTGTAATCTCACCAACCTTCTCAATTAATTCTTTATTCCAGGTTGCAGCCATATTAATTCCCTGAGGAAATAAAGTTGATCCTTTTGTATAAGTTGCTCCGTGTATTGCATCAATACCATACAGAACCGGAATCTTCAACCTTGTTTCTTTAACTGCAATATCCTGAATCTTATTTATTATTTCATGCCAGTAGTCAATTTCATGAGCAACATCAAAAACATTAATTATTGAACCAACATTATATTTTTTAATCGCTTCTTCTAATTTTTTTTCATCAAGAACATGATGTTGATCTTTTGTACCTTGTTTTGAAGAAATGGCTTCAATAGTAATCAAGGTCATTTGCCCCACTTTCTCTTCAACTGTCATCTCTGAAAGAAGAACCTTAATCCTGTTCATTACAGATTGACTCGGTTCAAACTTTCCAGGATCACCTTTAAAACCGACGACACCGATATATAAAATTAATAAAGAAACTATGGCTAAAGTATATTTCATTGAATTCCTATATTTATAAAAACTGTTTTTATTTTTCCTGGTAAACTCTTACATAATCAATTTCCATCTTCTGGGGAAAAATTGAATTGTCAACTCCTTGAGCACCTCCCCAACTTCCGCCGACGGCAATATTCAGAATCAAATAAAAATGTTTATTAAAAGGCCATCCCTGCCAGCCCGATCCATCATTCTCTGCGGTAAAATATTTAATGGTATCTACATAAGCAGACATTTTCTCCGAATCCCATTCCAATGTGTATGTATGAAAATTAGTTTGCACATTCTGAACATTTATTACGGCGGTTTTCTGAGTATTATTTGGCCAGTTATAAGTATGGCAGTGAGTAGATGCATGAATTACCCCGGGATCGTAACCAACATGTTCCATAATATCAATTTCACCGTTATCCGGCCAACCGCCGTCCCCATAATTCCATTGCATAGGAAGCATCCATATTGCCGGCCAGGTTCCCCGGCCGAAAGGAAGCTTAGCACGAATTTCAAGTCTGCCATAAGTCCAACCTGCTCTTCCTCTCGTTACAACTCTTGCCGAACTATATTCCGGTTGCCTTCCTTCATGCCTGCGGGCTTCGATTACCATAACTCCATTTTCAGCACGTACGTTTAACGGATCGGAACTATAATATTGAAGCTCATTATTTCCCCATCCGCTTGCGCCAATATCATAGCCCCACTTTGTAGAATCCAAAGAACCGGTATATTCAAACTCATCAGACCAGACGAGTTGTAATCCTGAACTATCCGGCGGGTTGCCTGCCACGTTATCTTTACAGGAAGCAAATAAAATCATTAATAATAAGCTGCACGCCAGATATTTATTTAATAAAAACATATTAACCTCGACAAAAAACTTTTTAATAAATAATTACATCAAATCTTTATAAAATAAATCTTAATTCAAAAGTATTAATTTCTTAACAATATTTTGATTATGCCTCTCAAGAGAATAAAAGTAAACTCCTGAGCTTAACGGAACTTTATAATTATTTTGTGCATTCCATTTATACTCATATTCTCCCGGCGGTTTTGTTCCAAGATCAGTTGAGAAAACTAATTTTCCAAGAAGATCGTATATTTTGAAAAAAACTTTTCTTTTAGTTGAAAGTGAATACCTTATAATTGTACTTCCATTAAACGGGTTTGGAAAGTTTTGTTCCAGAGTAAATGATTGAATGCCTTGCACAGGTTCGTTTAATATGCCGGTACTATTTTGTTCTATTACAATTCCATTGATCAAAGCATTGTCTTCTTCAGCGCAAAAATGAATTTCCAAAATTCCATCATTAACATCTATGTTTGAAAAACTGCTTTCATACGCAGTACGAAATCCTGCGTGATTATAAATATCAAGATTATCAATTAGCCTGCTGCCTTCAATATATACATCAAATATTCTAATTCCCGGTTCATCCCATACTTTTTCTGTAAACATTAATTTTACGTTATAATTTCCGTTCGGAACTCTTACCATATAAGTGACAAGCCCATACCTGTCCGACCAATAAATTGAATCATCTTCCGACCCATTTATATCAAGTTCCCATTGAGTTGAATTGCCGTCAAGATAACCATACTCTTTTATATAGCTCCATTCCTGGTCAGGAAGATATTGTAAAGCCGCTGTTCCGCCAACATTAATTTTAACAGGAAAAGATAAAGGGTCTGCTTTAACAATTGTAACAGCTTTTGTCGCAGATACATTCTGAACTTCAGCTTTGTCTTTAATATTCATTACAATCAGGTTATAAGATTGGGAAGGATTCATTCCTGTTACAGAAAGCTCAATACTTTTTGTATCCAGCAAAAGAAGAGCATTGCTAACCGATACTGCGGGTATAATGTAATTAGCAGGATCTTCGGTAGAAGTTTCATCAAGCTCTTCCGAAAAAGACAGAAATATTTTATTGCTTTCATTGTTTGCTCTTGCCCAAATAATAGATGGCTTTTGCAAATCCGTATAACCTGTGTTAATGCTGTCAGTCAGACAAAGAATAAGCATTCCATCCTTAAAGACTGCGTTAGCATGAATGAAATCACAATTATTGCCGTTCCAGGTGTGTGTGGCTTTATCCCATTTTGCCTGGTCCCAGGAATCAAAATTATCTATCCAGGAATAAGTAAAATTATTATTTGTGCCGTAATTGCCGCTGCCTGGCGTATAAGAATAATAACTCACCCAATCGTAATAAGCGAAAGCTGGCAATGCTTCGGCATTCCAATCTCCAACCCAATTATCAAAAGCAGGGTTCCAGATATTCATCATTATCTTTTGTTCTCTGAATAATGTTTGAATATGTTCCCCCGTTTGACGGTGAACTTCTTCACTATCAATAAACCAGACCACATAATCCGGAGTCCATTCAAATGCATAGGTGTGAAAATCGAGGTGGGGATTAAAGTTTACAAATTGGTGATGAACATGATCCATCTGACCGGGAGTTATGGTATTGAATTGAACATCATTATCGTATCTGCCTAAAATTTCTAAATCAATTTCATTCCAATCCTGAACTCCTGTTCCGCCATCATAGTAAGTAAAAAAAGAAGCAAGAACTCCTTCCCGGAAAGGAGTTTTATATCTTACTTCAAATCTTCCGTATAAATAAGATTCTTTTGTTCTGTATTCAGCTCCTTTAAAATCTTTTAAATAAACTATCTCAGCAGATATAATAAAAATGAAAAAAGACAGCAGTAAAAAATATTTTCTTTTCTTGTCACTCATTAAGTCATTTATTTTACTTACTACTTAGCTTATCCGGAATAATTCTTCCAAAACATTTAACATCAAAAATTTATAGCAACTGTAAATTTCTGAATATCACTTAACCTTCCAAAATCCTGGTATGCATAATCAAGAAGTATGGCAACATTGCCAAGAACAAGCTGCTTCAAACCAAAGCCAACAGCAAATGTTTCTTCCGAATCTTTAAGGAATAAAGATTTATACCCTCCTCTAAAAGAGATAAAATCATTAAAAGTATATTCTGCACCAACATTTACATTTTCATAGTTATCGCTTTGATGGAGTGCATCAACAGAAATTAATAACCTGTTATTATCAATTTTTATTGGTTCATAAGCGACTCCAACTCTGAAGTTCAGAGGAAGATCCCAGTTATCGGTCTGGAGGTAAGCCGGAATGTTGCTGTTATTGCCGGTACTGTTTGGATCAGGATCATAAATAATTAATGCAGAATTTCCCTGAAGATGCATCCTCGTTCCAAAGTTAGAGATACACATTGCCAGTATCATTCCATCAAATGGAGTTACATATTGCACACCAAGATCTATAGCGACTGCCGTTGCCGTCATCTTCCAGATATTCTGGTAAACAAACTTGGGATTAAATCCAATTGAAAATTTATCTGTTAATTGAATTGCCCATGCAAGACTAAATGCAGCATCGGTAACTCCAAATGTCTCACCGGTACCTTCAGGTTTTTCTACTGTGGTAACATTCATTTCATCTATATCGGAAATCGTAAAGCTCATACCTATAACACCGAGGCTTCCAATATTATAAGTAAGCGCCATAAAGTTATAATCAATATCAGCTATCCACTTTGTATGATCAACGATGAACCC
>CAZECH010000273.1:0-4606 GCA_964510675.1 uncultured Ignavibacteriaceae bacterium | reverse complement strand
ACACAGATTTCACTGATTACACTGATTATTCACTACCATGACTCTGTCATTCTGAGCCTGTCGAAGAATCTAATAAAAATAGAGATTTCCATTTTTTGACACAGATTAACACGAGATTAACACAGATTTTTAACTATTCACTATTCACAAACCACTAATCACTTCCATATGTCATTCTGTCTTTTTCCAACTCAAGAAAAAAAGCTTTTATGGTTTTAATTATTGCTGGCGTAGTGTTGGTTACACAGGGCACTCGCAGGATTCCGGTTCAATATGCTAAGAGAGTTGTAGGAAGAAAAATATATGGAGGTGTAACACAATATATTCCTTTAAGAGTTAATACGGCTGGTGTTATGCCAATTATTTTTGCTCAATCAATAATGTTTATTCCAAATACAGTTCTTTCATTTTTTCCTGATAATGAACTTTTGCAAACAGTATCCGGATATTTCGCTTATACATCACCTGTGTATTCTATAGTGTATGCACTAATGATTGTTTTCTTTACATATTTTTATACTGCAATTGCGTTTAATCCAAAAGATGTTGCTGATAATATGAAGAAACAGGGTGGATTTATACCAGGAATAAGACCAGGTAAACATACATCTGAATTTATTGATAACATTCTGACAAAGATTACTCTTCCAGGTTCTATCTTCTTGGCTATTGTAGCAATTCTTCCGGCATTTGTTTCTGTCTTGGGAGTATCCGGACAGTTTGCTCAATTCTTTGGAGGTACAAGTTTGTTAATTATGGTTGGTGTAGCTCTGGATACTTTGCAACAAATAGAATCTCATCTTTTGATGAGACATTATGATGGATTTATGAAATCCGGTAAGATTAAGGGCCGCAGGTAGCGTGCTTTTATAATTGTGATTTATATTAAGAATAGAAAAGAAATAGATTTAATAAGAGAAAGTTGTAAGATCGTTGCTGAAACTTTACAGTTACTTAAAACTAAAGTTAAACCTGGTATTACAACTTTAGAACTTGATAAAATAGCTGAAGATTATATCCTTAGTAATAATGCAAAGGCAGCTTTTAAAGGATATTCACAGGCCGGTTCTTATAAATTTCCCGGATCCATTTGTACATCGGTTGATGATGCCGTAGTTCACGGAATACCGGGACAAAGAGTTCTTAATAATGGTGAAATAATCTCTCTTGATGTAGGTGTTTATAAAAACGGGTACTATGGCGATGCTGCAATATCAGTTCCTGTTGGTTCAATAAGTGAAGAAAAACAAAAGCTCCTTGATGTTACTGAAAAATCTCTTCATCTTGGTATTGAAGAAGCGAAGGAAAGCCATCGTGTACACGATATTTCCGGGACAATACAGGAATATGTTGAGAAGAATGGTTTTTCTGTTGTAAGAGAACTATGCGGACATGGTGTTGGAAAATTTTTGCACGAAGATCCATCTGTTCCAAATTTTGGAAAGAAAGGAACCGGAGCAAAACTGAGAATTGGAATGACCCTTGCGATTGAGCCAATGGTTAATCTTGGAAAAAGCGAAGTGCGAACGGGAGACGATGGATGGACAGTTTTAACTGCTGACGGTCTTCCCTCAGCACATTTTGAACATACGATTTTAATATCGGATGGTAAACCAGAAATTCTTACAGTTATTTAATGGCAAAGCAAGGTCCTATAAAAGTTGATGGAATTATAACTGAAACTTTACCCAATGCAAATTTTAAGGTAAAGCTTGATAACGGTCATGAAATACTTGCTCATATTTCTGGTAAGATGAGAATGCATTTTATAAAAATATTGGTTGGAGATAAAGTTTCTGTTGAACTCTCTCCCTATGATCTTTCAAAGGGAAGGATAACATACAGGTATAAATAGCGGAGAATAAATGAAAGTAAGAGCTTCAGTAAAAAAGATATGTGAAAATTGTAAAATAATTAAACGTAAAGGCGTTGTAAGAGTTATTTGTAAAAACAAAAAACATAAACAACGTCAGGGTTAATAAGTAAGGAGATATAATTGGCACGTATAGCTGGTGTAGATTTACCTAAAAACAAGCAAGTTCTTTTTGGTATACAATATATTTTTGGAATCGGTAAAACTTCTTCTGCTGAAATTCTTGAAAAGGCTAAAGTAGATCCGGTAAAAAAAGTTTCTGATCTTAATGATGAAGAAATTGCACAGATCAGAGCTGTTATTCAGTCCGAATATAAAGTGGAAGGAGCTTTGCGTTCTGAAGTTCAACAGAATATTAAAAGATTAATGGATATTGGATCTTACCGTGGTATAAGACATAGAAAAAGTTTACCTGTAAGAGGTCAAAGAACTCGTACCAATTCCAGAACCAGGAAAGGTAAGCGTAAGACAGTTGCTGGTAAGAAAAAAACTCCAACTAAGAAGTAATTAAATCCGGAGGAATATAATTGGCTAAAGTAGTTAAGAAGGTTAAGAAAAAAACACACGTAGACGCTAATGGAATAGCTCATGTTAAAGCTACATTTAACAATGTTATTGTTACCATAACAGATATTTATGGTAATACAATTGCCTGGTCCTCAGCCGGGAAAAATGGTTTTAAAGGATCAAGAAAAAATACTCCCTTTGCTTCACAAGTTTCTGCCGAAGCAGCAGCAAAAGAAGCTTACGATCTTGGCATGAGAAGAGTTGAAGTTTTTGTTAAAGGTCCCGGTTCAGGACGAGAAGCTGCAATCCGGGCATTACATACAGCCGGTCTCGATGTAACATCAATACGTGATGTTACTCCAATTCCTCATAACGGATGCAGACCGCCTAAAAGAAGAAGAGTTTAATTTATAATCGGAGTGAATGATAGATGGGTAGATATACCGGTCCAAAATATAAACTAAGCAGAAGAGAAAAGCAGGATCTGTTTGGAAGTCCAAAGACTTTGATGGGTAAAAGCCCAATGGAGGAAAAGAATTATCCTCCAGGAGAACATGGCCAATCAAGACGTCAGAAGATATCAGAATATGGTGTTCAGTTAAGGGAAAAGCAAAAAATTAAGAGAATATACGGATTATTTGAGCGTCAATTCAGAAACCTTTTTGAAAAAGCAAACAGGCAAAAAGGAATTACAGGTGATAATCTTATAAAACTGCTTGAAAGACGCCTTGATAATGTTGTTTACCGTTTAGGTTTTGCACCGACAAGAGTTGCTGCACGTCAGCTTGTTAGCCATCGGCATTTCGTAGTTAATGAGAAAGTTGTAAATGTTCCTTCATTTATTATTTCAGCTGGTGATGTTATCAGAGTTCGCGAAAAAAGTAAAAGAATGGATGCAATTCATAATTCATTAAAGAAAGTAAGAGATAATCAGTTTCCCTGGCTTACTGTTGATAAAGCAACTCTGAGCGGTACTTTTATCCAAGTTCCGGAAAGATCCGAAATTCCTCTTAATGCGAACGAACAACTTGTTATTGAGCTGTATTCTAAATAAAAATTTTATTGGATTAATTTAGAGGGTTATTAAATGAGTTTATCATATTTAAAAATGCCTGAGGCTGTGGTTCTTGATGAATCTTCTTACACTAATACTCTCGGTAGGTTTCAGTTACAACCACTTGAGAGAGGTTATGGAGTTACATTAGGAAATTCCCTCAGACGAGTTCTTATTTCTTCTTTACCCGGTGGTGCCATAACTTCCGTTAAGTTTGGGGGTGTATTACACGAGTTTACATCAATTGAAGGTGTAATTGAAGATGTTTCGGAGATCATTCTTAACTTAAAACAAGTAAGAATGAAATTACTTAACAAGAAACCGAATAAAATTGATCTTTCTTTCAGTGGTCAGGGTGAATGGACAGCTGCTGATATTCAGAAAGTCAGTAATGAGATAGAAATTCTTAATCCTGATCTTCATATAGCTACTTTGAATAAAAATGCAAAACTCGATGTTGAGCTTCGTGTTGGAAGAGGCGTTGGTTATGTCCCGGCATCAGAAAATTTTTCTCCGGAGTATTCCATAGGGGTAATTCCAATTGATTCAATATTTACTCCAATTAAAAATGTAAAATACGATGTTGAGAATGTTCGAATTGGTGACAAAGCAGATTATGAAAAGCTCACCATTGAAATTACAACTGATGGTTCAATTGCACCTGATGATGCTCTTACTCAGGCAGCAAAAATTCTCAGGGAACATATTCAACTGTTTATTAATTTTGATATTGAACAGGAAGAAGAACAAGCCGCTTCACCAAAAGATACGGAAACAGACAGGATCAGGAAAATTCTTCTAACACCTGTTGATGATCTTGAACTCAGTGTAAGATCACACAATTGTCTTAAAGCAGCAAACATTAAAAACCTTGCTGAACTTGTAAGAAAAGATGAACAGGAAATGCTTAAATTCAGAAATTTCGGAAGAAAATCTCTTTCTGAACTTATGGAAATAGTTGAAACACTTGGCCTGGAATTCGGGATGGATGTGGATAAATATCTCAAAGAAGAAACTGAAACAACTTAATTATTATTGTTTAACCAGGATTTATAATGCGTCATCGAGTTAGAGGAAGAAAATTAAATAGAACGGAAAGTCATCGCAAAGCTTTGCTAAGAGCTCTGACAACTTCCTTATTCAGACATAAAAGAATTAAGACTACTCTTGCA
>CAZECH010000272.1:0-4608 GCA_964510675.1 uncultured Ignavibacteriaceae bacterium | reverse complement strand
CTATTCTTAATAAGTGAAAGAATATTTTTTGCAACAGCAATCTGTCCCGCATATGGTCTGAGCTGATGAATCTTATTAAAGAAAGCTTTGTCTGTAGCTCGCAATGCTTCATGAGAAAGCGCAGCGCAAATATCTGCAAGCACCTTAAGTTTATTAGCGCGCATACAAATATATGACGCATAAGCAGTCATCATCTGTGTACCGTTAATTAAAGCCAATCCTTCTTTTGCCTCAAGTTTTACTGGGGTAAGCTTAAATTTCTTTAATACACTTTTAGAAACAATAATTTTTTCTTCAGGGATAAAATCTTTTTCAAAATTATTTGTGACATAAACTCTTCCCTTTCCAATCATAGCAAGAACAAGATGAGAAAGCTGTACAAGATCACCGCTTGAACCGACAGATCCCTGCGAAGGAACTACAGGAATAATATTATTCTTCATCATTTCGATCATCAGCTCAAGAGTTGATAATCTTATTCCGGAATATCCTCTGGCAAGTGCATTAAGCCGTAGCAGCATCATAATCTTAACAATTGCAGGAGGAAGAAAATCTCCTGTACCCGCAGCATGACTCACAATCAAATTTTCCTGAAGTTCAAAAATATTTTCCTTTGAAATGCTGACATTTGCAAATTCACCGAAACCTGTAGTCACTCCATATATCACTTCGTTATTGTTTACCCACTTTTCAACAATCGCACGGGATTCATTTATTTTTTTCTTTGCTTCTTTGGTTATTTCAAGTTTTGGATTTGTTTTAATAAAGGATTCAATCTTATCAAGAGTGAGTGATTCTCCATCAATTAAAATTTTATTTTTTGCCATAAACCATCTTCTTTATTTTATCTGAGCTGTGGCGATCGGTTTTGTATGTAATATGAATTTTCTTTTCATCATATTTTGTTGAAAGTACTTCGGCCATTGAATGAATCTTTGCAGCAGTTTTTGTGTCTTCAAGATTTAAGGCAACTTTTCCCTCAACAAAAGCATCTTCAGTTAGCTTAATAAGTTTATCAATTAAGCCTGTAACATTTATTCCTTTTTCAGCAGAGATAATTATACTCTCTTTATATTTGTTTTTTATAAAACCAATCTTCTGCCTGTCATTAAGCAAATCGATTTTGTTAAAAACATTAAGGACAATTTTTTTATCGCTTCCAAATTCTTTTAAAGTCTCCTGGACAACATTTATATGATCTTCATAATAAGGATGAGAAATGTCAATCATGTGTAAAATTATGTCTGCATCCCTTACTTCATTTAAAGTACTTTTAAAAGATGCAACAAGATGAGCCGGAAGTTTTCTTATAAAACCAACAGTATCACTTAAAAGTATTTTACGGCTTTTGTTTATGCTCAATAATCTTGTTGTTGAATCGAGAGTTGCAAAAAGCTTATCCTCTGCAAGGACATCTGACGTTGTAAGCCTGTTAAACAAAGTTGATTTACCTGCATTGGTATATCCTACTAAACAAATTCTTGCAAAATCTTTTCTTCCTTCTGTTTGAGTAACTCTTTGCGATTCGATCTTTTTAAGATTTTCTTTGAGATGGCTTATCCTGTTCCTTATTATTCTTCTGTCAGTTTCAATTTGTGTTTCACCAGGACCTTTCGTTCCGATTCCGCCATACTGTTTTGACAAATGAGTCCATGCTCTTGTAAGTCTTGGCAGCAGATATTGAAGCTGTGCAAGTTCAACCTGTGTTTTAGCTTCTCTTGTCTTTGCTCTCGATGCAAAAATATCGAGTATCAATCCGCTGCGGTCTATAATTTTCCTGTTTAAAGTTTTTTCAAGATTTCGTACTTGTGTAGAAGTAAGGTCATCATCAAAAATAACAAGATCAATAGAATTGTCTTCTACAAAATTTACAAGCTCCTCGGCTTTTCCTTTGCCAATATAAAAAGCAGGATCGGGAGAATATTTGGCCTGTACAATTTTTTTTACTGTTTCTGCCCCTGCAGTTGAAGCAAGTTCTTCAAGCTCATCAAGATGTTCATTCACAATCTCAATATCAATTTCTCTTGTATTAAGCGCAACAATAACTGCTCTTTCCGTTATCTTCTGGGAAATGTCTATCAATTTACCTCAGGTTTTTTATTCACAAATTTTATTTTCATCCTGCAACAAGAATCAAGCATCCAGAATCAAGGGGATATTATAATCATTTTTGTTAAACCTTTCCATTGTTTAACCCTCAGCAAGTTCTTTCTTTACATTTCTTGCAACGAGCATTTCAATTAATGCTGTTATGATTGCAGCAAGAATAAATATTTTCCACAGCTCAGAACCAAAGCGGGCTTGTTGAATAACTTCTACAGGGTTTTCATCTTTATTCATGTTGAAACGTGTCCCTTTAAAATTTATTGCTGAAAGATATTTATCAAATTCATCATCATTCAAAGATTTTGTAACTGATTCAAGGGAATTATGATTAACAGGAATTTCATCAATCACATTATCACCCGAAAATATTTTAAATATACCATTCAGGTTGGTATTATCATAAGTTAAGACTCCAGATAACGGAAGATCTACCGGATTTATGAATTCATTGGTGTTATCCGGTTTTTCAATTTTAATTTGAGAAATACTTTTGCCGGAGACATAAATATATAAAACATCCCCGGCTAAATATTTTACTTCAGTTTCATTTTTTGATGTAAGATAAAATACAATCTTATTAATTAAAGGCGAAAAGATTCCCTTTAAAGGAAAATCAGACCAACTTAAAACCGGACTTGTATTAAGAATAATTACTTTACCGTTAATTAATTTATATTCACTTAAAAAAGACGAGCCATTCATAAGAGAAATTATGCTTGTTCCTTTTCCCGAGGAATTAATTCTTAGATGATGATAAATATCAGGTGATTCAATATTCTTTTTTACATCCTCAGTAAACAGATTACTAAAAACAGGATGATTTAATTCAATCTTATCAAAGTTTACGATATTATCTTTTTTACCAACCTCACCAAAAAAACCCTGAACTATTGGAAGATTAAAAGCATCAAGGATATTCTGAAAATCTTCAGGAGAAGTTTTACTTCCGGGTAATAAAAATATTCCACCTTCGTTTTCAACATATTCTTTTAACCTCTGATATGATATTGCCTTTCCCCCACCAACAATAATTACAACTTCATACTGATTAAGATTTACCGAGGAAAGCTGACTAAGATTTCTTTTTGTAATAGTAAAAGTTTCTTCATTACCGGATGATAAAAGTGCCAGCTCTATAAAATTAATATCCGGTTCTTCATTATAAAAAATTATTAAAGGAATTTTATCCGGGACAAAAAGAGTCGTGTATCTCCTGTTATCCTGCATTACTTCATCATCCTCAATCTCTGCAAAAACTTCAATATATCCCGTTTCTTTTACTAAAGCTTCCATTGTTACAATTGAAGATTCATTTGCTTCAAGTGTAAGACTTTGTTGTGTTGTCCTTTCACCATTGATGAATAAAGACAAAACAACATTATCTACTTTGCCTGACGAATAATTTGTTACGGTAACATTAAAGCTAACGGGTTTATCTTTTTCAAATATTTGAGTTTCAATTTTTATTTCATCAATTCCCAGGTTGTAAATTTCTTTCCCTGAATAATTGAATAAATACATTTTAACTTTTTCATCAAGAAGCTGGCTTAAATCTGAAACAGATCTCTCTTCTGAAATTCTGCTCTTCTGGAAATCGGAGAAAATATAAATCTCTTTATTAAAATTTTTTGATTCCGATAAAATATTTGCAGCAGTTATTACAGCTTCATGTAAGGTTTTACTGGAATATGATGGTGTTACTTCACCAATTTTTTTTGAGAGCTCAGATAAGTCAGATGAAAGTTTAATCTCATCTTTTTTATTATCTGAAACAAGAATAAGAGCAGCTTCATCACCTTCCTGCAGATTTCTAATTAATTGCTGAACAGATTCTTTTGCCTGGTTAAGATATGAACCATTCGCATCTATAACAGACATGCTGAATGTGTCATCGAGAATAAAAACCGCAGTTGTTTTTGCGGCTGAAGTTGTTCCACCGATTGCAACTCCTTCAAGTGTAGGGCGTGCAAAAGCAAATACAAGCAGTAGAATGATTAAGACTCTTAAAGCAAGAAGAAGCAATTGCTTAAGTTTTACTTTTCTAATCCGGTTTTTTTGAAGTTCTTTCAAAAATGCCAAAGTGCTGAACTCAATCTTTTTTAATTTTCTTAGATTAAAAAGATGAATGAGAACAGGAATAGAAGCGGCCACAAGGCCGAATAGAATTGCAGGATTGAGAAATGTCATTAAACTTTGTTAAATCTTTTTACTGCAAAAATAAGGTTTTGATTGATTGAATACTATGTAGGTAAATTGCACCTGTCTTTAAAGAATAAGAGAATTTTTCTAATCAATAGTAATCGTATATTTAAGTAGTTAAAATATTCTATGATAAAAACATAGGGGAAGATATGAAAACTTTTTTAACCTTCACCGTATTACTTATAATTATACTTCAGTCCAATTTAAAAGCTCAATATACCCAGGCATTTGATTTTGTAAATCTCCCTCATTCAGTTCCCTCATTAGGATCCGGCTGGCAAGGTGTCGCTTCTTTAACTA
>CAZECH010000271.1:0-4619 GCA_964510675.1 uncultured Ignavibacteriaceae bacterium | reverse complement strand
ATTGAAACACCGGTTGTAGTGAATGAAAATATCCAACCTTCAGGAGAGGTTATTTCTAAAGAAATCAAAAAAAAATCTAGTAAAATAAAATCAGGGATATCAGGAAGATTTTCTATTCAGTCTCATTCTAACTTTTCAAATAATATCAGAAGTACAGATTACCAAAGATGGAGATATACTCTTTCGCTCAATGCAGACAGGATTGAAAATACCGGTTTCTCGCTCAGCAGTTATATAAATTTTAATTACAGGGCTGATGACTGGAACAAAGTCTCATCAGATGTCTGGAAAAATCTTAAGATTTATGATCTTTCTATTAAGTATGATTTTAATGAAACTACCCGGTTAACTTTTGGCCGCAACAGGAATAGAAACATTTCAAATATTGGTTCAATAGATGGATTGCAGTTTGAAAAAAAAATTAATTCATTTTATACCGGGGTAGTGATAGGATCTAGACCTGACTTTGGCGATTTGAGTTTCAGTTTCGATCTTTTTGAATTTGGCGGATATTTTGGTAGAACAGATACTTTAGCCGAGGGTTTAATGGATAATAACCTCGCATTTATGCAGCAGACAAATAAGTTCAAAACAGACAGAAGATTTATATACCTGCAGCATTCAAACAACATTCTTACAAACACTTATATCTTTGCATCTTCGGAGATTGATCTTTATAAAAAGATAATGGAAGTTGAATCCAACGAATTTATTCTAACAAGCATTTTCTTTTCCTTAAGATATTCGCCTGCAAAATTTTTCTCAGCCACAATTTCTTATGATGCAAGGAAAAATGTTATTTACTATGAAACATATAAAAATTTTATTGATAGTCTTTTTGAAAACGAAACAAGGCAGGGATTAAATTTAAGAACTAACTTCAGGATAATTAATAATTTATTTCTTGGTTTGAATGGTGGTTACAGGTTCAAGAACGGAGATATAAAACAAACAAGGAACTTTGGTGGATATTTATCTTATTCAGGAATCCCAATAATTGAATCATCAATAGCAGTTAATTATAATAAGCTGTTTACAAATTTTGTCGAGAGTTCAATTGCAGGAATAAGATTATCAAAAAATCTTTTTGACAATAAACTTGATTTATCCTTAGGTTACAGAAGATCGGAATACGAGCTTACAACTTCATCATTCTCGTCTACACAAAATATTTTTTCAGTTGATTTATCAACAAGATTAAGCAGAATTCTCTCATTATCAGTTTCCTATGAAGGAGTTTTTGAGAAAAAAAGGACTTCAAGTAGAATTTTTGCAGGTATAACTACAAGGTTTTGATTTTTAAAAATTTTATAAAGGGGAAAACAAAATATTTAAATTCTGTTATAGATATTCTTTTCTTACCAATAATCACCATCATGTAATTTCGTCGGAACTTTAAGTTAAGCTTTAACATTTGCCAGAAATCAGGTGGGCTGGGGAAAGAGTATAAAGGATGTGTATGCCAAAAACCTTTTAATTCTTCTTTATAAAGATCACTTACATCTATCTCAGAAATAAATCTTTTTTTATTTCTGGAAAAGTTGGGCAGATCATTCAATAAAAATTTACCTTTATCATAAACAACCTGCCCACCAATCTCTTTGTTATTATCAGAAATTTCAGTTATTCTTTTTATATCAAGATCAATTTCCACAGCAATGAAACAAATCACGAATACTTTTCTAATTAACCGGTAGGACCGAACCAGCCATAAAACCAGTTGGTACTAAACCTGATTATTATTTTCTTTTCCTCGTTTTCAACTTTTCTGCGGAAGGAACTGTTTTTTTTGCTTATGGAATCAAGTACTTTTTTCAATTCTTTCATACTACCTTCTGATTAGTAAATTATTGTTTTTTATAAAATCAACTTCAACCAAAAAACCAATTGTAGAACCACAAACTGCTAAATTTAATTTTAATTTTCTTTTCTTCGTTCTCAATTTTTTTACGGAATATACTGTTTTTTTCTTTAATTGAATTAAGTACTTTTTCCAATTCTTTCATACTATCTCCCTGATTAGTTAATTGATAATTGTTATCCCTTTGTGAAATCTTTCATTGTAAGATTCAAGGTTTAATAAGAATATCAAATCATTATTTTCAGTAAAGGAATCTCTTGCTATATCAAAAAGTTTTTCTGTTGTTTTAAAAATCAGCATTGTTCTTTCATCATCAAGATAATTTTCAACAAGTTTTTCTGTTATTTCTGCAGAACCATATTCTTTTAAGAATCCTTTCATTACTAAAGATTCAATACCATTTTGTAAATCAGTTTTCGCATCACTAACATCATCCATCATTTGAATAGCGGCAGCGAATGCAATAAACCCTTTTTCAACATTGTTTATATATTTTTCATCTTTTCCCTGCTTTCTTGCAAGTAATTCCAGGATATAAAAAAAAGGTGCTGCTTTGTATCCAAGAATTGCAGGATCCTCCCAGGAGAAAGGGCAGCCAATCCATTTATTCTTTTTTTCAAGATATTCGGCAATTGTATATTTCTCAATGTATTTGTTCATTACCTCATTTATTTTAGGGTCTTTGAAGATTTCTAAAATAAGAGTTTGGTGGACTTGGATGAGATACTTGCCCAGATAAAGAAGATGCTGGTTGTTTTTATTTAAGTCGTGCTGGATGTCAATAATCCTGTAACCAAAAGTACCAAGCAGAATAGCTTCAATGAGTTTATAGATTTCTTTATCATTAAGATCAATTCTATTCTCCCAAATCCAAAAAATTATTATACAGGTAAAACCCGAAATACTAAATTCATATTGGGAAATGTCATCATCTTTTCTTAACTCCATTAAGTCTTTTGCAAAGAAAGGAAAACGTTCATCTATTATTTGATCAATCCTATTTAAATAAAAATCTCTTATCTGAGGTCCCGAAATTTCATCAAATATATGTTTCCTAATAGATTCAAAATCATTAGAATCATCAAAATTTTTATTTTTTAAATCATTAAAAATTTTAAAAAGACTTTGTAGAAACTCTTTATAGTTCATTTTTTAGTTCCGATAATGACACGAGAAAATAAGATTAAAAAATAAATTAAGCAATAAAAATTTATGAAAATCTTTTAATGGCAAATATTAAATAAGATTAACTAATCATCATATTTTAGTTGACTTTATAAAAATAAAATAATACGTTTGCCTTCGAAAGAACCTGAAATTAACAGGTTAGTTAATTATTAATAAACTTGGAGGCCAAAATGATTCGAAGGTACTTTCTTACGGGGATAATTACGATTCTTCTCTCGGTTTCAGTATTTTCCCAATACGAACAAACAGGAGGTTACGCGAGATTGGTAGGAATGGGTAATAATACTTATGTTGTTGATCCCTATGCAATTACTGTTAATCCTGCTTGGGCTGGTTTCTACCATAATTTCTTATTTGGAGATTTGGGTAGTCAACAGGGTGCACCTTTCGGAGCTGGCGGTATTGGACAATTTGTGGCTGCGAACTTTCATGTAGGTGGTGGATTATCTCTTGGTGCTTTGTTAGCAAGAAATACTTTTAACGGATTTTCAATTAGCAGGTTAGATCCATTTGGAGTTGTTAATGGTTTAAATGGTATTATACCTGTTAATATTCCAAATTTGGATAATAATCTTGAATTATTCGGATCATTCAAATCCGGAAATACTGCATTTGGTTTTGGTGTTGCTTACGCTTCAACGACAAATGAAAGTACTCCGGCTGGAGGCAGCACATCAACAGGTTCAGCAAGCCAGATTGGCTTTAATGCAGGAATTGTTACTAAATTAAGCGGAAATTTTATGCTTGATTTAGGAGCTTCACTAATGCTTCCGGGTGCATCATTTGAACCAGGTACAGGTGGTACAAGTGAAGTATCTCAGACTATTATTATTGTCAATGGAAGATTCTTTTATCAATATTCTTCAAAACTGGCTTTTGTTCCTGTAGTAGCTTTTATAACAAATTCAGGAACAATTGAAAACGGAAACGCAACTCCATCAACAACAACGGATCTTGTATCAAACACTCTTATAGTTGTTGGTATAGGAATTAACTACCAGGTTGGTGATTTCTTATTAGCAGGAGGCCCTGGTTTTGCAACAGCTTCAAGCACTACCAGTTCTACTCCTACAAGTCCTGAAGTATCAACTTCTGCCCTGGTATTCCCTATCTGGAATCTTGGAACTGAGTGGAATATGAATGATTGGTTTGTTGCTAGACTCGGTTATGTTGCTTCTACACAGAAAGTTACAACCGAAACTGTTGCTTCTGCAACCACGATTAACGAAAATATAATTACTACATTTACAGGACTTCAGGGAGCTACAGTCGGTGTAGGTTTCAGACTTGGAAATTTCTCTCTGGATGCAACAGTTAATGAAGATGTATTACGACAAGGATTTAACAACATAGGTGGTGGAAGTCCAACATTTGCATACTTATCAGCCAGTCTTGCTATTCCATAACAAAAAACAAATCTTAGAAATCATAAGGCATCCTGAAAAATGGATGCCTTCTCGTTTTAAACAATACCTCATTCATTTTATTCTTTTCTGAATATATAATTCTTTATATCTTAACTATGTAACCAGACTTAAGTCTGTGCATTGTTAATTAATCTAAATTTAAA
>CAZECH010000270.1:0-4633 GCA_964510675.1 uncultured Ignavibacteriaceae bacterium | reverse complement strand
TTGTTAGAATAACAAATTCCTTAATAAACTTCTTTTAATTATTTTAACATATAACCTTTAACAATAATTAATAAAAGATGACTCACAGTTCAAAGAAAAGCAGAATTATATTTATTGACCTTATGAGGGCTTTTGCAGTATTGATGATGGTTCAGGGGCATACGGTAGATGTGCTTCTTTCAAATGATTACAGGAATATGGATTCTCCTTTTTTTGCAGTATGGTTGTTTATGCGTGGAATGACTGCCCCTATTTTTATGTTCTCTGCAGGAACTGTATTCACTTATCTCTTCAGGCTGGTTAATGAGCCGTTTGAAACCAATCCAAGAGTTACAAAGGGAATTAAAAGATTTCTTCTTCTTGTTGGATTAGGCTACCTTTTAAGATATCCAACTCCCACTATAGTTGATTTTTCTGAAGTTAGTGCAGAGAGTTGGAAGATTTTTATTGCA
This sequence comes from uncultured Ignavibacteriaceae bacterium, assembly GCA_964510675.1. Taxonomy (GTDB): domain Bacteria; phylum Bacteroidota; class Ignavibacteria; order Ignavibacteriales; family Ignavibacteriaceae; genus RBG-16-34-14. The sequence continues at coordinate 4,181 of CAZECH010000270.1, read as the reverse complement.
GTCGATGTACTTCAGCTTATTGGATTTGGAGTACTTTTCCTGGTAGTTGCAGCTTTTATAGCCGAAAAAATTAAACTTCCGGATTACATTGTTTTTTCTGTAATAACGCTTTTCTTTTTTCTTTTGTATCCTGTTCTCGATAAGATAAACTGGCTTCAATATTTGCCTGCACCTTTAGCGGGATATTTTTATTCGGGAACCGGTTCCAACTTCCCTTTATTCCCATGGTGTGGTTATGTTGTTTGCGGAGGTGTTCTAGGCAGTTATCTTGCAAAGAATCCATTGGTGTTTAAATCAGCTAAGTTTAGTTTGAATCTTGCGATCATCGGTGCTTTGTTGATTTTATTATCATTCCTTTCCCATCCTGTTGAAGAATTTTTATACGGTAAAGAAATTGCAGATAGTTTTTTTGTTGATGTAATTCTTTTAAGAGTTGGTTCTGTATTAATGCTTAATGCGCTTATCTCATACATATCACTAAGTATTGATTATATACCGAGGTTTGTAATTTTGATTGGCAGAAATACATTGCTAATTTATATTGTTCATTTAATGATATTGTATGGTAGTGCTTGGAACCCCGGCTTATACCAGCTTTTTGCAAAAAGTTTTGGTGTGTGGAAAACAATCGGTAGTGCACTTATTATGATTACTCTTATGACAAGTATGGTAATTATAATTAATAAACTGAAAATCAGGAATAAGGAGTTAGTTACTTAATTCCCTCTAAATCTAAAAACATAATTTATCCAGTAATCCCTTTCCCACGATGGAATATTAAATGACAAAATCCGGAGCCTTAAACAGCCAGGCTGATCCTGAAGAAAAAAAATATGAGCAGACTCTCCGCCCGATGTTCCTTAAAGAGTTTGCAGGGCAGAATAAAATAACCGATAACCTTACAGTTTTTATTTCCGCAGCCAATAAAAGAAATGAAGCGCTCGATCATGTTTTATTAACTGGTCCACCCGGACTTGGTAAAACAACTCTTGCATATATAATTGCAAATGAACTTGGTGTAAGATTAAAAATTACTTCGGGCCCCGTACTTGAAAAACCGGGAGATCTTGCAGGTCTCCTTACCAACCTCGAAGAAAAATCTGTTTTATTTATAGATGAGATTCATCGCTTAAGCCCTGTTGTAGAAGAATATCTTTACTCAGCTATGGAAGATTACAAGCTTGATATATTGATTGACAGCGGTCCAAATGCACGCTCGGTTCAGATAAGCTTGCCAAAATATACTTTGATTGGTGCAACGACCCGTGCAGGAATGCTTACATCACCTTTAAGAGACAGATTCGGAATTAAATTCCGTGTGGATTATTATGATTCTGAAATACTCAAAAGAATAATTACGCGTTCTTCATCAATATTAAATATAAAAATTAAGGACGATGCTGCTTTTGAAATTGCCAAACGCTCCAGAGGGACACCAAGAATTGCAAACAGGTTGTTAAGAAGAACAAGGGATTTTGCAGATTATGAAGATAAGAATGCAATTGATATTGAAGTTTCTAAAAAAGCGTTAAAGGCTTTGGAGGTTGATGAGTTCGGGCTTGATGAAATGGATAAAGATATTATTCTTACAATAATTGAAAAGTTCAGAGGTGGTCCGGTTGGGCTTAACACTCTTTCAGTTGCTGTTAATGAAGACCCCGGAACAATTGAAGAAGTGTATGAACCTTTTTTAATTCAGCAGGGATTTATACAAAGAACACCAAGAGGAAGGGAAGTCACGGATCTTGCTTACAAGCGTTTCGGTAAAAATAAACTAACCGGAAAAACAGATTCTTTGTTTGATTAGTCTAACTCTTAGTCATTCCGAACTTGTTTCGGAATCTTTCGCAATAAAGAAGATGCAGTCCCAGGGATTCCTTTGGAGAAACAAGTTCAGCATAACCGTCAAATACAAATGAAAAAATTAAAATCTTATAGTGAAAGAATGAAGACTTTTCTCGTTGTAATTTTATTAACAGTTTCTTCTTTAATCTTTGCTCAAAACAGTTTATTCATCCCCCGTGATGTTCTTACTGCTTATAACAAAGGGACAAGATCTTTTGATGGAAAACCTGGAGAAAGCTACTGGCAGAATTCTGCTGATTATAAAATTAAAGTAAATATCGATCCGAAGACACGTTTGGTTAGCGGTTCTGAAAAAATTATTTATTACAATAATAGTCCTGATACTTTGGAACAAATTGTTTTTAACATTATCCAGGATTTAAATAAGCCGGAAACTGAAAGAAGCTTCCCTGTCTCTAAAGAAGCATTGAGTGATGGAGTTGAAATTAAAAGGTTAGTAATTAATAATTCCGAAGTTAAACTGGAAGAAAATGATAATGTTTTAAGAAGAAATACTTTATTTGCAATCAAGATTGAAGATAAACCTCTTCCGCCAAAATCATTAATGAACTTTGAGATTGATTGGAACTTTGTAATACCTATAGGAAGAAATCCAAGGATGGGTGCTTATGATTCTGCAACTTTTTTTATTGGTTACTGGTTTCCGCAAATTGCAGTTTATGATGATATAGATGGCTGGGATGTTATTGCTCATAACGGTGAACAGGAATTTTATAATGACTTTTCTAACTTCGATGTTGAGATTACGGTACCTAATACTGCAGGTGTGTGGGGAACAGGAATACTTCAGAATCCTGATGAAGTTCTCTCTTCAGAATATCTTAACAAATATAAGAAAGCCTGGACTTCTGATGAAGTAATTAATATCGTTACTAAAGAAGAAGTGAAATCAGGAAAAATTTACAAGTCCGATTCCAAATACAATAACTGGAAATATAAAGCTGAAAATGTTACTGATTTTTCTTTTGGTATAAGTGATTGTTATTTGTGGGATGCGGTTAGTCTTGTTGTAGATGAAGATACTGATCGCAGAGTTTATGTCGCCGCTGTTTATAAGGAAGAATCGAAAGATTTTTATGAAGTTGCAGAAATAGCTAAGAAAACTCTTCATTATTTCTCAACTGAATTGCCTGGAATTCCATATCCATTCCCTTGCTTAACAGTTTTTAATAGTTCAGGAAAAAACGGAGGGGGAATGGAATTTCCGATGATTGTAAATAATGGTTCATCGCAAAGAAGATCGGGTGCTGTTGGACTTACAGCACACGAGGCAGCTCACCAGTATTTTCCTTTTTATATAGGAATAAATGAAGAGAAATATGGCTGGATGGATGAAGGTATGGCTGTATTTCTTCCTTATAATTTCGAGATAACCGAGGGTGAGTATAATCCCAAAATCCGGTCTATTAATTTCTATGAAAGATACGCCGGAATGGAAATGGAAATGCCGATGATAGTTCCAACTTATCTTTTAACAGACTTGAGTGAAAGAATAGCAATATATACACGGCCTGGAATTGCTTATGATATTCTTTATGATGCTTTGGGAAAAGAATTATTTGATGAATGCCTACATGAATATATGAAAAGGTGGAAAGGCAAGCATCCTTTACCTTATGATTTCTTCTTTACTTTTAATGAAGTTTCGGGCAAAGATCTTAGCTGGTACTGGAAACCATGGTTCTTTGAAAGAGGTTATCCTGATCTTGCAATTAAAAATGCTTCTTTCCGAAATGGAATTCTTGAAGTAACAATTGAAAAAGTTGGAATTATTCCAACTCCTGTTGAGCTTACAATTGCTAATGAAGATAATTCAATAATTAAAATTAATGAGACCGCTGTCATTTGGGAAGACAATCAGAATACTGCTGTTATAAAAAGAGAGATAAGTGTTAAACCGGTTTCTGTTACATTAGGTTCAAATACGATACCCGATTCAGACAGATCGAATAATCATTTTAATTTTTCTGCGGCAACACATTGAGTTGTTTTGTAAGGATTAACATTTTAAGCTATAGTTCATCATTCTAAGCCGAGTTGTTGTCCCCTTCAATGGAGGAGATGAAGGGATGGTAATTAAACTAACTCAGAATTTTTTCAAACTATAAAAACTTCTCCCGATGAAGGATATTTCACGGCTTCATAACCTTTGTTTTTTATTTTTTCCATCAATGGAATTGCCTGTTCTTCTTCACCATGAACCAAGAAAATGCTTTTTAGCTTTTCCTGTGGATTAAAACTCAAATAATCCAAGAGCTCCTTTTGATCTGCATGTCCTGAAAAATAATCCATTTTTTCAACTTTACTTTTTACTT
>CAZECH010000269.1:0-4645 GCA_964510675.1 uncultured Ignavibacteriaceae bacterium | reverse complement strand
GCCTTGCTTTGTTTAATTTAGCTTCTTTAATTTTTTCTTCAAGATCATTCATATAATTATTCTTATAACTGTAACGCTGAGCTTTGCATAAACGTACTCCATCAATAATGCTTGCGTGGTTTAACTCATCGCTTATCACAGCATCTTCTTCTGTCAAGATTGTTTCAAACAATCCGCCATTCGCATCAAAGCACGAGGTGTAAAGAATCGTATCTTCTGTTTCAAGAAATTCTGTAATTTTTTTCTCAAGCTCTTTATGTATCTGCTGTGTTCCGCAAATAAATCTTACTGAAGAAAGTCCATAACCCCATTTATCAAAACTTGATTTAGCAGCTTCGATTATTTCAGGATTATCTGCAAGTCCCAAATAATTATTTGCGCACATATTTAAAACCTGCTGTCCACCAGTTACTTCTATGTGAGCATTTTGTGGAGAAGTAATTACTCTTTCTTTTTTGTATAGCCCTTCAGATTCGATGTTCTTTAATATTTCAGAATAATGTTTTTTTAGTTCAGTGTTCATGATTTTTCCTTTTCAAATTTGGATTCCGGCTCAAGGCCGGAATGACAAAAAATATTTATTATAACAAACTTGTCATTCCTGCGAAAGCAGGAATCTATTTAAATAAAAATTATAGATTCCGTGTCAAGCACGGAATGACAATTTCCTATTTTTATTCCCAGTTCAAAATTATCTTCCCTGAATTTCCCGATTTCATTAATTCAAATCCCTCCTGGTATTGTTCAATCGGAAAACGGTGAGTTATAATAGGAGAAATATCTAAACCGGATTGTATCATTACCTGCATCTTATACCATGTCTCAAACATTTCTCTTCCATAAATACCTTTAATATTTAATCCGTTAAAGACTATTTTTTCCCAATCAACACCGGCATTTGCAGGAAGGATTCCAAGCAAAGCAAGTTTACCTCCGTGAGACATAACATCAATCATACTATTAAGCGCTTTAGGGCTTCCGGACATTTCCAATCCTACGTCAAAACCTTCTTTCATTCCTATTCTCTTCATTACATCCTGCAGATTTTCTTTAGTAACATCAACAGCTTCGGTAACATTCATTTTCTTTGCAAGCTCTAAGCGATAAGGATTCATATCTGTAATTACAACATACCTGGCTCCTGCATGCCTGCAAATGGCTGCTGCCATTATTCCAATCGGTCCGGCACCGGTTATTAAAACATCCTCACCCAAAAGATCAAAAGATAAAGCAGTATGTGTTGCATTTCCGAAAGGATCAAAAATGGAGAGAGTGTCCGTCGGGATTTTTGCATCTGCCTGCCAGATGTTTGAAACAGGAATTGAAAGATATTCTGCAAAACAGCCCGGACGGTTAACACCCACTCCTTTTGTGTTTGGGCAAAGATGTCGTCTTCCTGCACGGCAATTCCTGCAATGTCCGCAAACAATATGGCCTTCGCCGCTTACAAGCTCACCAATTTTAACATCCTGAACATTGCTTCCGATTGCTTCAACAGTTCCAACATACTCATGTCCGGTAACCATTGGGACCGGGATAGTTTTTTTTGCCCAGTCATCCCAGTTGTAAATGTGAATATCTGTTCCGCATATAGAAGTTTTTTTAATTTTTATAAGAACATCATTAATACCAATTTCCGGAACAGGAACTTCATCTATCCAGATTCCCGGCTTATCATATTTTTTTACAAGAGCTTTCATCTTTTGCATGTGTAAATTCCTTAAGCGTAAAATTTAATTTTAGAACAATATATTATTGACTTTAAAATTAGAGATAAGGGGAATAAAGGACAAACGAGAAATGGCAGGGGAATAAATAATTATAAAAAGGCGTGGAACTTCAGCTTAAACAAGAAAGTTCAAGATCAAGAGTAAGTTCAAGAAGAATTATTTTAGATTATAGATAAAAGTGCAAAATCTGTTGCAATAAGATTTCCAGAATTTGTTTTGCAAGAATGAACTTTATCTTCAAACCATTTTTCATTTAAACCATTTTTAACAGCAGTTTTTTTTAACCATTCTATTTCACCTTTCTCGGTCATATTATCGGAATAGAAAAGTTTTAATCCATCAACAACAAATGATTCGGCTATTTTTTTAGAGGAGAATTTTATTGGTTCTTCAATTATATATTTATTTGCCAGCAGGTCTCGTACTGTCTCTTCGTAAAAGTCATTTGCAAAACCAAGTTTTTCTGCAATACTTTTTATAATTTTTTTCTCAGGTTCAGTAAGTTGTTTATCTTTGCGCGCGGTAATTAAAAGTCCCTTTAAGTAGTTGCTTTTATCAATAAAAGGTATGTTCATCAAATGTTCCTAATAGTTAGTTAATTAAATTAGTAATCAGTTTTGTTTAATATTAAAGTACAAAAGTCTGTATAAAGAAAAAGTCAATAATTTTTTCTTAATATGCATGATGCTTTAGATCAAAATTTTCTTACAGAAAAATTTTTAAAATGAAAAAAATAATCGAAATATTCTTTGCTGTATTCATCTTATCTGCAAATTCTTTTTCACAAACCACAACTAATGATGAATGGCAAACATATTTTGAAAAATCAGGTTATCTTGAAACTCCGCATTATGATGAAACAATGGAGTATTTCATCAAGCTTGATGCACATTCAGAATATGCTGAGATGATAACATTCGGAATTTCTCCACAAGGAAGAAGTCTGAATTGCCTTGTTGTTTCCAAAGATAAGGCGTTTACAATTGAAGATGCTAAAAAGACAGGAAAACCAATCATCCTTATCTTAAATGGAATTCATGCCGGTGAGATTGAAGGCAAAGATGCATCAATGCTGACGCTTAGGGAAATTCTTGTTACAAAAGAGAAAGAATGGATGATTAATAATGTAATTCTTCTAGTCATTCCAATTTTTAGTGTTGATGGCCATGAAAGATTTGGAAAGTATAACAGGATAAATCAAAATGGTCCTTTGGAAATGGGATGGAGAACAACCGCACAAAATTTAAATCTTAACCGTGACTGGATGAAAGCTGATGCACCCGAAATGCAGGCTATGCTAAAATTATTTTCTGATTGGCTTCCTGATTTTGTAATTGATAACCACACAACCAATGGTGCTGATTATCAATATACAATTACGTTTGGAATGGAATATTTTAAAAGCAGTTATTCCGAAACAGAAATTATGCTGCGGGATGAGTTTAATCCCATTCTTCACAGAAAAATGGAAGGAGCAGGTTTTCTTTCTTTCCGTTACGTCGGACTAAAGGACTGGACAAAAGGGATTGAGAGTGGATTGGTAGATTATTCAGCACCGCCAAGATATTCGCAAGGTTATGCTGTAGTTCAAAATCGTCCGGCGCTTCTTGTGGAAACTCTTATGCTTAAACCGTACAAAGAAAGAGTGTTTTCAACCAAAACGGCAATTGAAGCTGTAATTGAATTTTGCTCGAATAATAAGGAGAAGATTATAGGTATAAATAAAAGAGCAGATGAAAATTCAATTGTTGATCTTTTAGAGAATAAAGAAAATCTTCCTCTTGAATTTAATGTATCTGAGAAATCAACAAAAATTCCCTTTAAAGGAATTGAAGCAATAAAAGAAAAGAGTGAAATCTCAGGTGCTGAAAGAATTGTTTACACCGGGAAAAAGATTGATACGGAAGTTGATCTTTTTAATGATGTTAAGATCGTGAAAGAAATATCGGTTCCAAGATTTTATATAATCCCTAAGGAATGGTCCTTGATTATTGATAGAATGAAACTACATGGAATTAAGATAGATACTTTGAAAGAAGATAAAATCTTTGATGTTAAAAGATATCGTTTTTCTGATATTAAGTTTGCTGAAAAACCTTTTGAGGGAAGGCACAGAGTTTCATTTAAGACAAATGAATATTATGAAAAGATAAAAGTTGCCTCAGGAAGTTTTATTATTAATACAAACCAGAGAGCAATAAAGGTAATTGTTCATATACTTGAACCTGAAGCAGAGGACTCATTTATAAAATGGGGATTCTTTAATGCAATCTTTGAGCAGAAAGAATATTTTGAATCTTATGTAATGGAAAAAATTGCTGAAGAGATGATTAAAGAAAATCCTGAACTGCTAAAAGAATTTGAAAAGAAAATTGCTGAAGATGAAAAATTCAGAAATGACCCGAATGCAAGATTAAATTTCTTTTATGAAAGATCGCCCTATTATGATTCACAGTTGAATGTGTATCCGGTTATGAGAGTGGAGTAGGTTATTTTTGTAGCACAGATTACTAATTTGTACAAGATTAGTTAAATATTTTCACTCAAATTAATTGTAAATTAATAGTGCTTTTTTGAAAGCATAACACAGGAGAGTTAAAATGGAATTCCGCATTGAAACCGACAGCATGGGACAAATTAAAGTTCCAAAAGATAAATATTATGGTGCACAAACTGCCCGTTCTTTAATGAATTTTAAAATCGGCGGAGATAAATTTCCCCGCGAGATGATTCGAGCTCTTGGCATTTTAAAGAAAGCTGCAGCACTTGCAAATAAAGATCTCGGAATACTTCCATCCGAAAAAGCTGAGTTGATTGTTCAGGCTGCTGATGAAGTTATAGAAGGGAAGCTCGACGAACACTTTCCATTAATGGTGTGGCAGACTGGAAGCGGCACACAGACTAATATGAATGCT
>CAZECH010000268.1:0-4651 GCA_964510675.1 uncultured Ignavibacteriaceae bacterium | reverse complement strand
TTAATTAAAAATCACAGAATCATATTCTTTATTTTCTTTATGCTTATCGCTTAGAACATATTCCATCCCTTTTCGGAATGCTTCTTCATTTATTTTAGTAAATTCTTTTTTCTTCACTGTTTCGTTTGCTGTAAACAAAGCGCAATCGTGAGAAAAGATTTTTGATTTAGCTACATAAGCACCAAGCATTACAAGGTTCGCTGCTTTGGTATTTCCTGCCTGATCGGCAATTTCAGTTGCCGGTACATATACAACTTCAACATCATTTCTTTTTACATTCCTGTTTATAAGCGAGCTGTTTACAATTATTAACCCATCTTTTCTAACTTCTTTTTCAAATTTATCTAATGAAGGAAGATTCATTGCAATCAGAACATCCGTTTCAGCACCAAGTGGTGAACCTATTCTCTTATTCGAAATTATAACCTGGCAATTTGCTGTACCACCACGCATTTCAGGACCGTAAGATGGAAGCCAGGTTGTAAAATAACCTGATCTCATTGCGCTTTGGGATAATAATTGTCCGAGAAATAAAACTCCTTGTCCGCCAAATCCTGATATATTAATTCTTGGATCCTGATAATTTGGTTTAACATCAGGCTTCTCAAATTGAAAGTCGGAACTTTTCTTTGTAGCTCCAAGAATCTTCATAATTTCTTCAGTTGAATATTGTTTTTGTACAATCTTTTCAGGTGCTGGTTCTGAAGTTTTATCTTTGAAAACACCAAGCTGAAAATTTTTAGATAGAACTTCTTCAACCCATTTCTTTGCTTCAGTCGGCTTAAGTCCCCAGCCGGTTGGGCACGGAGATAAAATTTCAATCAAAGAAAATCCTTTTCCTTCAATCTGGTTCTGCAATCCTTTACGAATAGCCTTACGTGCTTTCATTACATTCTTTACATCAGTGATAGCAACTCTTTCCAAATAAACCGGAGCTTCGAGTGATGAAAGCAATTCACAAACTTTCAGAGGATAGCCTTCATTCCTGACTGTTCTTCCGTAAGGAGTAGTTGTAGTTTTTTGTCCGATAAGAGTTGTCGGAGCCATCTGTGAGCCGGTCATTCCATAAATAGCATTGTTTATAAAGAACACAGTAATATTTTCTCCCCTGTTAGCAGCATGAAGTATTTCATTACCGCCAATTCCTGCAAGATCTCCATCTCCCTGGTAGCTTACAACAATCGAATCAGGTAAGGAACGTTTAGTTCCTGTGGCAACAGCCGGTGCTCTTCCATGCGGAGCTTGAATATTGCCGCAATTAAAATAATAGTAAGCAAAAACCGAGCAGCCAACGGGGCTGACGAGTACAGATTTATCTGCAATTCCAAAATCGTCCATTGCTTCGGCAATAAGTTTGTGTATTACTCCATGACCACATCCGGGACAATAATGCGATGTCAATTTGTTTGAGCCTGATTTTCTTTCAAATACTTTATAAAAAGATTCAGGTTTTTCTAATATGTCTTTTACCATAATTCTTTTCAGTTTAAATTTTTAAATAGATGTCGGTCAATTGGCTTGTTTCGCCTGCGAAGCGTGGTGAGTCCTTATAGTTTTCTTCATTCTGAAGAGAAGCATTGAGTATTCTCAGCTTGTTAAGTATTTCATTTGTTGTTGGAACTATGCCACCCATCCTGCCATAAAACTTAACTGGTCTTTTTCCATTCAGTGCAAGCCTTACATCATCAACCATCTGCCCGTTACTAAGTTCACAAACAAAAAAGAGTTTTGCTTTATCAGCAAGCTGGTAAATCTTTTTCTTCGGGAAAGGGAACAGACTTATCGGTCGTAACAGTCCGGCTTTTATTCCTTCTGTCCTTGCTTCTTCAATAACTGATTGAAGAATGCGGGAAACAATTCCATAGCCGATTAAAATAATTTCTGCATCATCAGTATATAATTCCTCAAACCTCACTTCAGATTCTTCAATCCTGCTGTACTTAGTTTGAAGTTTAATATTATGTTCTTCCAACTCTTCCGGGTCCAGGTAAATTGAAGAGACAAGATTCTTTTTAGTTTCAGCATTTCCTCCTACCTTCCATTTTTTATCCGGAATATTTTCAACAGGATTTGGAAGCTCAACAGGTTCCATCATCTGGCCAATAAATCCATCAGTAAGAATAACAGCAGGATTACGGTATTTATCAGCAAGTTCAAAAGCAAGCATTGTCAGATCGCACATTTCCTGAGCACAGTTTGGTGCAAGAACTATAAGCTTATAATTACCATGCCCGCCGCCTTTTACCATTTGGTTATAATCACTTTGTTCGGGAGCGATATTACCAAGTCCGGGTCCGCCTCTCATAATATCAACAATTACAATCGGGAGTTCTGATCCGGCTGCATAAGAAATTCCTTCCTGCTTTAAACTTAAACCAGGCCCCGATGATGCAGTCATTACTCTTTGTCCTGTTGACGCAGCACCGTAAGTCATGTTTATTGCGCCGATTTCACTTTCAGCCTGCAGAAAAATGCCGCCAACTAATGGAAAATATTTTGAAGCAGACTCCGCAATCTCACTTGCAGGTGTTATGGGATAACCATAATAAGCTTTGCATCCTGCAAGAATAGCTCCCCTGATAACTGCTTCATTTCCTTTTAAAAATAATTTTGCCATAAATCTCCTTAAGCCTTAGCAATTTTTTTATATACTACAATTGTTCCGGGCTCGGGACAAACATAAAAACAAACTCCACATCCTGTACAACCATCACCTCTGTATTCAACAGAATGGTAACCCATTTTATTTAAAGTTTCAGATACCCGTAGAACATCTGGTGCACAAGCTTCAATACATAAAAGACATTCTTTACACAACTCAGCATCTATTTCAACACGTGCGTTATGTTTCTTCTTTTCTGTACCAGGTTCCTCATTAACCATTGATAAATTTATTTCACTCATTTAGCGGCTCCGATTAAAATTAGTACAGGTTATACAATCTTCATTCCATGCTATTAACTTTGTTCAATAATCAATTTCCTTAAGATGTTTCTTAGTTTCGATAATTAAGTATAATGATTATCGTTTTTGAGAAATAGATATGATTATCAACTATTCAATTGAAGAAAATATGATGAAGCTTTAGTTGGTATGTTAATTGTCTTATTCGTGTAGAAATATTCAACAGACCTATAACTCAGGCAGAAAGGAATTTAAAATGACAATTCATGATATGAAAGAAAAATTTTTAGCATATGATGTTGTTTGGTTCATGGTTTTTGTTGGTTTCGGCTGGTTGATTCTTTACCTCCTCTATATGCTTTTTGCAGTTGTAGTTTTGTAAGTGTCGATCAAATAAATTTTACTTTGTAGCAACCATTGGGCTTATAAACCCTATAATACTTTTTCATAAAAATTCTCATTCTCACATTCAAGAAAACAATCACATCAAAGGCTTGCATTTTATCTCTTTTGAAAAAACAATCTGTCAAAGTGTATAGAAAACAAACAATTTTAAGTGGTATAAATGTTGGCTCTAGCAGGTAAATTTAATTTTATATCAATATTGGTTAGGAATTATAGGAATCATGGAAAGAAAAAAAGTAACAATTGACGGCAATGAAGCTGCGGCATATATAGCTTATCAAACTAATGAAGTAATTGCAATCTATCCAATTACACCTTCTTCAAATATGGGCGAATGGTGCGATGCATGGGCATCTGTAGGTAAGAAAAATATCTGGAATATTGTTCCAAGTGTAAGTGAATTGCAAAGCGAAGGCGGGGCATCAGGCTCAGTTCATGGTGCTTTGCAAACCGGTGCGTTATCAACAACTTTTACTGCATCCCAGGGATTACTCTTAATGATTCCAAATATGTTTAAGATAGCAGGCGAATTAACTTCAACTGTTTTTCATGTTTCAGCAAGATCAATCGCAGCACAAGCTCTTTCAATATTTGGGGATCATAGTGATGTAATGGCAACCCGTTCGACTGGTTTTGGATTACTTTCTTCAAACTCTGTCCAGGAGGTAATGGATTTTGCTTTAATTGCTCAGGCGGCAACTCTCGAATCAAGAATTCCTTTTATTCATTTCTTTGATGGTTTCAGAACTTCTCATGAAGTTATAAAGATTGAAGAATTAAACAGTAATGATATTAAAGCAATGATTGATGATAGACTTGTTCTTGCTCATAGACAAAGAGCTTTAAGTCCCGATCATCCTGTTATGAGAGGAACAGCTCAGAACCCGGATGTTTATTTCCAGGGAAGAGAAACTGTTAACACGTTTTATATTAATTGTCCGGGTATAGTTCAGAAGCAAATGGATAAATTTGCCGGACTTACCGGAAGACAATATCATCTATTTGATTATGTGGGTGCACCAGACGCTGAAAGAATTGTCATTATTATGGGTTCAGGTGCAGAAGCTGCTGAAGAAACAGTAAATTATCTTACAGGCAAAGGAGAAAAAGTCGGTGTTCTAAAAGTAAGACTGTACAGGCCTTTCTCAATTGATCATTTCATTGACAGACTTCCGGCTACAACAAAAGTTATTTCTGTTCTTGACAGAACAAAAGAACCAGGCTCAGGTGGTGAACCTCTCTACCTTGATGTTGTTAATGCGATTTCTGAAAAGTTCACTAATGGCGAATTAAAATTTGCTTATCCAAAAATTGTTGGCGGACGTTACGGACTTTCATCAAA
>CAZECH010000267.1:0-4662 GCA_964510675.1 uncultured Ignavibacteriaceae bacterium | reverse complement strand
ATATGTTAATTCATCCTTAATTAATCCTGATTCAAGATTAATAGTTAAACTATCTGATGAAACAGGAATTAATACAACCGGCACCGGTGTTGGACATCAGCTTGAAGGGATTCTTAATGATAATAGTGCTGACCCGATAGATTTTTCAGGATACTTTACGGGTGATCTTGATGTCGGCGGTAGATCCGGGGAAATAAATTATGCTTTTAGCAGCCTGGAAACAGGTAATTATAAACTTGATGTAAAAGCCTGGGATGTTTTTAATAACTCTTCTATTGAAACTTCATACTTTTCAGTTGTAACCGGTGATGATCTTGTTATTCATGACCTGTACAATTATCCAAATCCATTTTCATCTTCAACTACTTTTACTTTTCAACAAAATTTAAATTCAGATTTAAATGTTGAAGTTAAAGTATATACTATTGCAGGAAGGTTAATAAAAGTGATTAACTCAAATAATATAAATCAAAGATTTGTAACGATTGATTGGGACGGAAGAGACGACGATGGTGATTTGATTGCAAACGGCACTTATCTGTACAAACTTATTGTAAAAACAACCGATGGACAATATTCCAGGAGTATTTTAGGTAAACTGGCGGTGATTAGATAATGGATTTTTTTTCGTTTTTTAAAGTATATTTTTATATTACAGTTTTGGCATGGGATTGTTATAAGATATTTAATAAAATAAGATCATTCAATATCGGAGGAGAGACAATATGAAATTCGTTTTAAAGTTTTTGCTGTTCAGCGTAATGTTCACTGTTATACCTAATGTTACCTATGGCCAGGGTGAAGCCGCTGTTCCATTTCTGTTATTGGCACCGGATTCAAGAGCTGGTGGAATCGGTGAATCAGGTGGTGGTTTAGCAGATAACTCTGCAGCAATATTCTGGAACCCGGCAGGTATAGCTTTTTTATCGGGGACAGAGTTAAGCATAACTCATAGTAACTGGCTTCCACAATTTCAACTCGATCTTTTTTATGATTACCTTACTTACAGGCAGTATTTAGAAGAATTGGATGGAAGTGTTACTGCCAGCATCACATATATGAATTTTGGTGAATTTGTTTATACAGGAGAGGATAGTCCTGATCCTCTTGGTACTTTCCGTTCTTTTGATGCTGCTCTGACTTTGGGTTATGCAACAAAGCTTAGCCCGGATTGGGGAATAGGATTAAATTTTAGAATTATCCATAGTCGTCTTTCTGGTAGTAATATTAAAGTTGGTGCCCAAGAGGGTAAAGGTGTTGCTACTTCTGTAAGTTTCGATTTAGCCGCAATGTGGCGTCCGGAAAAGTTTGTTCTTCCACTTATTGATGAAGATATTGGCAATAGATTTTCTATTGGGGTAAATCTTAGTAATATTGGTCCAAAGATTTATTACATAAACCAGTCACAAGCTGATCCTATTCCAACTAACTTCAGGCTTGGTTTTGCCTATAAGATTCTTGACGAAGATTTTAATTCACTTCTCTTTACTTTGGATTTCAGCAAATTGCTTGTTAGCCGGACAGAGACAATAGTAAATGATACGACAACAATAACTAAATCAAAGGAGTGGTACGAAGCATTGTTTCTTGCTTGGGGAGATGATCCTATTTCTGAAGAACTCCGCGATATCGTTACTTCAATGGGACTTGAATATTGGTACGGACAACCGGGAGATTTTCTCTTTGCTTTAAGAACAGGATATTTTTATGAAGATCCTTCTTTTGGTAACAGGAAATTTATTACTTTCGGAGCAGGTATCAGGTATGATATTTATGGATTTGATTTTAGTTATATAACAACATCAGTATTTAAAAATGGAGAAAATCATCCTCTCTCAGACACTTTGAGATTTACTGTATTAATTGGTTGGGGGGCGGTTCCTGAAAGTACGCGAGGTTTGCCTAGAGGGATTTAGGGTTTGATGAAAAATATTCTTGCTGTTTTTCTTGTTGTAATATGTTTGGGCAGTTTATCTGCCCAATCTTTTATTGGTAAAATAAATCCTTATTTAAATGAATGTCCCGCTGAAGATGATACGATTAAAATTCTTGGAGTAATGGTTAGCTTCCAGGAAGATAGGGATGGTTCTACATTTGGCAATGGCAAATTCGGAACAATGTATAGCCAGAATTATGGCAGCACAATTCTCGATCCTCTACCTCATGATAGAACATACTTTGAATCTCATCTTGAGTTTGTAAAGAATTACTTTACCAAAGTTTCAATAGGGAAAGAATTTTTAGAATATTATATTCTGCCAGATACCTTTTCAGTTTCCCAAACGATGAGAAATTATTCACCAGAACCAAACTCAAATGATTTTACAAGGGTAGGAAGTTTTGCCCAGGAAGTTTGGACTATGGCTGATGAGCTTTATCCCGGATTTGATTTTAGCGCTTATAATGTATTTATAATTTTTCATGCAGGTGTTGGCAGGGATGTTTCTCTTCCCGGGAGTTTGGGAAATGAACGTGACCTTCCTTCACTTTATTTGGGTTGTAATACTTTAAAACAAATCTTCGGGGAAACTTTTGAAGGCTTCCCGGTTTCAAATGGTAACTTTAAAATTACTAATAGTATGATAATTCCCGAAACAGAAAGCAGGGAAGTTTCATCATTTGGCGGAACCGTTCTTTTTCAATTATCAACTAATGGTTTACTGGTTGCCAGTGTAGCAAGCCATCTGGGTTTGCCCGATCTTTTTAATACCGAAACAGGTTTAAGTGCAATCGGCAGGTTTGGTTTAATGGATGGACAGGCAATCTTTGCTTACAGCGGAACTTTTCCTCCCGAACCTTCAGCCTGGGAAAAAATTTATCTTGGCTGGGAAGAACCTGTTACAATTCAGCCCGGTCAATTCAATATAAATCTTGTTACGAAACAAGCTGCTGCAACTGGTGATACTGTTATTCTAAAAGTTCCGATTAATTCTTCGGAATATTACCTTGTAGAGAACAGGATTCGTGATGCAAATTCAGATGGTGCTGTAGTTACTTATTTTGTTAACGGTGAGACAAGAACTAAAACATTTACAAAAGATACGACAGGCTTTGAGAGTTTTGCTGTTGACTCATTATCAGGTGTTGTTACTGATGTTGATGAATTTGATTGGGCAATTCCCAATACAAAGAGTGTTGATGATAATATTTATGATCCTCTACAAGGTGGTGGAATTGTTATATGGCATATTGATGAAAATATAATCAGAGAAAAGATTGCAGATAATAAAATCAATGTTGATAAAGATCGAAGAGGAGTAGATGTTGAAGAGGCGGATGGCATTCAGGATATAGGTGAACAGTTTTTTACTGTATTTGGAGATGAAATTATTGGCGAAGGCTTTATGGAAGATTTCTGGTATTCAAATAATACTTCCAAATTTTTTGAAAACAAATTTTCCAAGGATACAAGACCAAATACTAATACTAATTCCGATGCAAATAGCCTGATTACTTTTTCCGGTTTTTCCGGTAAGAGTAACAGAATGAGTTTTAAGATCAGTTACGGAGACTCATTAGTAAAACCTATTTTCGCTGCTGATCTTAATTTAACCAAGAGTGAAAATAATTTTTTAAATGTTTCCCAAATAAGTGTTGATAATTATTCATTCAATCTTATATCTAATTCGAATTTATATGTAATTAATTCTTCAGGAATCGTTGATACTTCGATAAATAATTTTTCAGATTTCAAAACCGCTTCTCTTTTTGCTAATAATACAAAGTATGTTTATGGTGCCGCAGGAACTTTTTTAAAATTGTTCAAGGATGATTCTAATTCAAAAGTTCTGGATAGTATTAATATAGGAGAAAATATCACTTCTGCTCCTGTTGTTATTCAAACTCTTACCGAGCAATTCAGAATTTTAGTTGGAACTTCAAGCGGAAAAGTAAAGATCTTTACACAGGATTTAGATTCTTTAA
Organism: uncultured Ignavibacteriaceae bacterium; assembly: GCA_964510675.1. Classification (GTDB taxonomy): domain Bacteria; phylum Bacteroidota; class Ignavibacteria; order Ignavibacteriales; family Ignavibacteriaceae; genus RBG-16-34-14. The sequence continues at coordinate 738 of CAZECH010000267.1, read as the reverse complement.
CCACCGAACAAATAACAGATAATGCTATTGTTAAAATTGCTTCAGATGGAATATATTATTCATTAATTACTTCTGATTCATGGCATGATAATTCAGGTAATCAATTTAATTTTGAAACTGCTTCAGGAAATTTAAATAAAGACAATTCCGCAAATCATGAAGAAGCTTATGACCTCATCCTTACTAGAGACAAAAACGGTAATCATATTTCAATAGTTCTTTATGCTCATCAGAATATTTTTATTATTAAAGATGGAGAACTCATAAATAGTTTCAGCATAAACGCTGATGGATTAAGAACCTTCTCTTTAACTGATCTGAAAAAAGATGGCGAGAACTACATACTCATTCCAAATAATTCTTTAGAAGTTAAAAATCTTTCCGGTGCCTCTGCTGATAATTTCCCATTTTCTGATCCAGAAGATAATTTTTTTAATATATCTCCCTTAAGTGCAGATTTTTATGGAGATGATAAGCCGGAGATTTTAACTTTTTCAGATATTGGAAATATCTTTGGAGTAGATGCTTCAGGAAAAACGATTGATATTTTCCCAATCTCATCCGGTGCAAAATTAGCTTGTGTTCCGGTTTTATTTAATAACCACGGGAAAATATCATTGGCTGTTCTGGATACTTCAGGGAGTTTTTCAGCGTGGAATATTGGCCCGACTGAAGGAACTTATTATTGGTCCGAACTGAATGGCAACTGCGGAAATACATCTTTTATAAACGCAGCTT
>CAZECH010000266.1:0-4670 GCA_964510675.1 uncultured Ignavibacteriaceae bacterium | reverse complement strand
TCTCTCTCCTTCACGTTCAATGACCGTTTCAGATCTACATTTAGTCCTATTCCCCGTTTACTCCAAGATGTCAGGAGCCTAACGTGCGAGCTCAGGGGCGCGCCGCTTGCGGCGCATCCCACTGGAGCACCTCGTTAGGGAACTCCAAGCTGAATCATAGTTTATCTAACCACTTGATCAGGTCCTCGGCCGAACGATCTGTCATGGTGTTATGGTCCGCCTCAACTTCCAGATAGACGTTCTCCGGTCGCTCGGGGATAAGGTTGAAGGTCGGACGTTTGTTGTTGCCGATAGTGTCCTGGTTTGCAATTGCCCAGAAAACCGGAACCCGAGTCTGGGTGAGGGCGGCGGTGGTACTAGGAAAGGTTTCGAGATCGTGGTACGAGAGGAAGATCTCCGGGGTTGTAATCAACGTCTCCTCGTAGCGCTTCTTCCCTTTGGTATTTACGGCCGTGAATCGTTCGGTCTCCTTTCCTTTACCCATGGCTTTGAGTTCGCGTGCCAATCTCACTGGTTCATCGAATTTGGACTGAAACGCTGGCGATGCGGTGTCTAATATGTGGCCTACGGCAAGCATCACCTTGCCGACCAGGGCCTTTGGGGGATCAACAGGCCGGTAGAGAATTACGCCAAGACCTCCAGCGCTATGCCCGGCTACTACCACTTTGTGGCCGTCTTTGGCCGCAGCCTGAACCGCCGCATCTATTACTTCAAATCCTTGCTGCAACGTGCCATCCCACTTTCCCCATGGCATCTGCGGCGCGATGACTCGGTATCCACTTTGATTCAAAGTCGAATACAGACTCGTCAGCCAAGGCTCGTCAGGCGCTGCCGATTTTCCGTGAAGGAAAACAATCGTGACTGGACGAATGTTTCCTTGCGCTGAATGAATCGTTACTTCTGACACATACCCCGAAGTCGTTTCCAAAGTCATAGCATTAGCGGCTGTCCCGAAAAAGGCGAAAAAGGACAGAGCAGATAACAATAGTTCTCTCATGAAATTGACCTCTCGTTGTCTCATAACACACACGCTCGAAAACATTTACACCACAAAATTGTCATCTTTCAGTGTCGGTTGCCATCTGTTTCTTGCTCCCTAACGTTTAAGGTAAGGGGCGCGCTTTAGCGCGTCCCGCTTGACCGTAATGTTAGGCATGGGCACACACATTTCACTAAATTGCATGATTGCGGCGCACAGCGCTACTGAAGATGAAATGGGTGGCAAGGACTGGAGCAAGCAGTAAAAGAAAGACCCCCAACACCCCCAACACCGAGAGATCACCAAGGAGTTTTTCAACTGCTTTGGTGAGAGTGAAAGCGATTGCCATCAGCACATACCCCACTACAATGCATAGGAAAACCATTCCCGGGAGGTTTGACACACGAGGCTTGCGCGCAATGGGGTATGCGATGCCCACGATGAGTGGCCAAAGCATCAGCACCCACATAAATATTGCTCCCCCAATGCCTATGTTCATATGGGCTACCGAGATGCCTAACGTTTAAGGTAAGGGGCGCGCCGCTTGCGGCGCGTTCCGTGGAGGCCGAAGGCCGGAACGAACTTGACCGAGGGGTTAGGCAGCATATTGCTCACGCTGGAAACGTTCCATGGCCGGTGTGAGTTCCTCTTTAAGTGCCCAGTAGTTGTCAATTGCGCGAGACAGCATGTCAGTAGCCTCTTGGGAAAGATCAAGCTTCACGATCAAATCTTGCGTGCGGTCCCAGTGTTTCAGGCTGTTTCTCGCGCGATTGGCGCGGTCTGCTATTTGGCTGGGCTCGAAGGTTTCATCGTATAGCTTGCGATGAATGGCGACGACAGCCTTTTTGATAATGTCGAGTGAGTTCTCGCGGCCATCTGCGGCAAGAAGCTTCCCAAAAATCTCGTCAGCAGCCCCAGCTAAGGTAATGACGGAAGCAAAGTCAGTGCCTTCAAAGAAGATTCGCAATGCGGTCTCAAGCTGTTGTAAAGCTAGATCATCGCGATAGTAGGCGCGGACTGTCATCTTGGGTTGCTGCCTAACGTGCTAGCTAACCGGCGCGCCGCTGTTAGGCGGAGCGTCCGTGTTGAGCGCCGTGTTAGACGCCTGGACAATTGCTTGTAGAAACCTATCCACCTCCCGTTTGAGATTGATGAAGGTGGGAAGGCTGATATCCCACTCAAGATCAGAGTGAGCAAATATGCCTTTGCTCAGATAAAGGCCATAGTGGATTTTTCGCCGCGCACCGTTCACTTCGACTTCCAAGATTTTGTCTTGATGCTTCTCGCCGGGCAGCCTCTGGTCGATGTGTTCAAATGCTTCGCGCCCGGACGAGTAATGCCTGAACCATTGGTCGTTCAAATGATCTAGCTCTGGCTTCAGGTGCGCGTATGTCGGATCAACCACGATTTTTTCGAGATAACGATAGAGATTCCGCAGCGAGATAAAGAAAAAGTGCAGGTCAATGAGGATGAGCTGAAATTGCTGAGCCTTTTCAGTGTGATCTGGTGATGTGGGGCGTTCTGACCATACGCGGTTTATCTCAAGATCGGCGGCAAGCAAAGAACGCTTGGCGAGGTCGTAACAGTGCGACGTCGCGGCGCGCTTACTCGAAAAAAAGACTCGTTGGCTGTCCTCGGAGATCATCGACGGCTAACGTAAAAATAAGGGGCGCGCTTTAGCGCGTCCCTCTTGAATGATGGGTTAGTGCCCTATGGGAACAACGCATCGAGCAGCCCCTCAGTGTTCAAAGGACCAGTGAATTTTCTTCTCGGAATGTCACGGTAGTGAAGCCGTACCTTCTTCTTTCCGTCCTCTCCGCGCTTGATTGGCGAAACAGATGCCTTCTCATCCTTGACGCTCGGCATGGGTTCGTTCGGCAAGCCACCAAAGAAGAGATAGTGCTCAACAGTCAAATCGGACTCTGAGTGGACCACAACCACTACGCAGCTACCGGGCAGCCGGGTGAACTCAAGCCGCACAGAGAATTTGCTGGCACTGCCCTTCAAATGAACTTGCTTCACCTGAATGTACCGTTGCCTGTCTCCGCAGGCGAGGACAAGATCAAAGCCAGAGTCATCAACCTCAGAGTTGAAAATGTGAAGCGGCACAGTGGGATCGCGGCGCCACAATTCGCCAGCAAGGCTAGATACCAGCGATGGATAAGAACGTTCTCGACATAGGAAGAACGCTCGGCAAGAGCTTTGCGATATGCGGATGAGTCGGCCATAAATAGGGCGCTAACGTTCAAGCTCAGGGGCGCGGAGACAGCAAGCGAAGCGTGCTGGCGGAGCGTCCCACTGGAGCGCTTTGTTAGCCAGCATGCTCACGAACAAACTGTGCAACATCATTCAGATTCTGCTGACGAGCAGCACCTGACAAGCTGCGCATGCGATTTACGAATGTGTGCGGGATGTTATGACTGTCAGCTATTGATTTGCCATTATCGCTTGCCCACTTCCCGATAAACACAATTGCTTTTGGATTTAACCGTAACATCCATTTCTCAAAATGGCTTGAGCAATTATTAATCATGCCAATACTCGGCTTTCCATTAGAACATGTCCGACAACGCACCAAGTTGATATAGGCAATTTCATCAAGACTCAATTTGGCCTCGGCTAGTGGAAAGTAGTTGCCATGAACTGGCCATGTTGGAATCAAGCTTGTAAGTATGCTCTGCAAATCAGCAAATACTTTTGCGCTAGGCGTGTCGCGGATTTCTCGTAGTTTCGCAAGATAGTTATGAGACCTGGCTTCAGTCACACTATTTCCAACGCCTGGGTTTTGTCCAACTAAAAGGATTCGTTTGTTTTGATATTTCCGGCCCACGTAGCCTGGCTGAGGAACATTGTCGTGCATATTTCTCAGCATGCACCTCTCAATTGCATTGCTGCACAACTCGCAGCCTACTACCTCTGAAAACAATTTCGGCCAATCGTTCATTGTCATTCCTTGGACGGCTGACGTCGGAGATGACCGGCGGACAGTAGGCGGGCGAAGACCGCCGATAGGACGTCCGTGTCGATCGACCTGTTAGCGCTCATGTCGGAGGCCGCCCCGTCCATGAATGCATCGCGTGAGGCAAGTTGTCCTTGGCAATACCACGCAACATGAACACTTCGCACAGAAAGTCCTCAGCAGTCCGGAGCGCATCGAATGCGGACTGAAGCGAGAGCTCAGAGTACACGCTGATATCCGCGAGGCCGTGAATCTCCACACCAGGAATACTGTTTGTCTGATGTGAGCTTGTAAAGTGCATCAGGCGATGGCGGGTGTTCTTCAAGGCGATGAAACGCTGCCCGGTGCCGGAGCCGAGCTCAAGGCCCTTCCCAAATACGGCTGCCGGCCACTCCTTGAGCTTTCGATCGAGCCCAAAGCGCGGGTTCTTCAGGTCCGCGCAGATCCGATGTTCAGCATGCGAGTAAGAAGTTTCACTCACCAGCACCCGAAAGAAGATGTTGAAAAAGACCTCGACGCATTGCACCGCGAGGATGACCGCTACTGCGGCGTCCTGCCGGGTTTCAGCCTCTCCCAGCGGGAGCTGGTGCATGCGAAGACAGTGCCTCCGCAATGCCCGGAATAGTTCCCAGACCATGTGGTTGGGCGATCCGATGGCACTACCTGGAACCATGAGCGCTAACGTTTGAATTAAGGGGCGCGCTTTAGCGCGTCCCGCTTGAATGATGGGTT
>CAZECH010000265.1:0-4695 GCA_964510675.1 uncultured Ignavibacteriaceae bacterium | reverse complement strand
AATGTTTTTGCCAAAAAACAGAGCAAGTCATTTGAAGAGTCAACCGACCTCAAAATTGAGGCTTTACGCCGACAATTGCTAAAGCAAAAGAAGAACCTAAATCAAACTATAGTTTGAAAGCAGCTCCAGTAGCTAAGGTATCTAAAGCGGATAAGTTCGATGCTTTGTTTGATGACGAAGATGAGAGCGAAGACGCACCATTCTAAATAAATAAAAACTTATATTATTTATAAAGTATCTCAATATTATTTATCATTGATAATATTAAAATTTAAAGCTAAGTTTTATTAAGTGTTAATCACTTTATTTATTTAGTTCAAAGGGGAAAATGAAAGTGAATGGAATCTTTAAGTTAATAATTCTTTCCTCTCTTAATATATCTTTTAAGATAGCTCTAGCCCAGACTCTACAATTCTCCAGCGAAGCAATTGAAATAACAATATCTGATGGATATGCTGTAGTTAATGGAGATTATACATTCAATAATATAAGTGAAAATGAAATTAATAGAACTTTGTTCTATCCTTTCCCGGTAAGTCAATCTTATCCTTTTCCTGACAGTATTTTTATATCTGATAAAAACAATAAAAAAATTCCATTTATAAAATCATCTTCGGGAATATATTTCAGTATCAACATTCCTTCTGATTCAGAAACAGCTATAAAAATTTCTTACTATCAGAAACTTAACTCCGATGAAATGAAATATATTCTTACATCGACACAAAAGTGGAAGCATCCTTTACAAAAAGCTGAATATAAAATTTTACTGCCAAAAGAATTTAATCTAATAAATCTTTCACTAAAGCCTGATAAAGAAAATTCCGATTTAATAAACAATATTTATATAATCAATAAACAAAACTTTATGCCCGAAAGAGATTTAATAATTACATGGGCAAGGAGGGGAAAATGAAAAAAGTAGTTTTGATTTTATGTCTTATTATTTTGATTAATATTCTCACTAATGTATTTTCGAATCCGATTGTGTCCTATTTCATTAATGAATTTACAATTGATAAAACGGGTTGGAGATTAGAACTTCATCCAATCAACATTTTTGATGATAGTCTTTCACTTGATAATTGTTACCTGACGACAAAAATGGATACCGCATATTTTATAAATGGTATTTATTTAAAATCTGACAGATATACAATTATTACTCAAACCGAACTACAAAGCCAACTTTTTATTGATTTTATTGATACTTTAACCATATACTTCAATGAAAATCATTTTGCAGACAGACTTTACTTTGGAATCCCCGATTTCGATATTCCACCAACGCCAAAAAAAGGACAATCAATCTGTTTAGGAATTTATTATAACGGACCATGGCAGAATCATCGTCATTATCTTGATAACACCCCTACAATAGGTATTGAAAACGATACGCTAAATGCTAAAGGGTATATAGATGGGTTTATCAAAGATTCATTAAACAATCCTATTGAAAGTGTAAAAATTATTTATGACTATACTGAGAGCCCTCCGAATATTATTCAACCTGTTTATGTAGAAACTAATTCTTCCGGCTATTTCAGCTTATATGATTTTTCAATCTATAAAAGATTGGAATTTCAGAAAGAGGGTTACAATGCACCAGATACATTACTGCAGATTTGGCCGGATAGTACAATTACAATAAATATTCAAATGCATTCAGTTGTAGGAATAACCGAAATAACTCCGTCAACTATAAGCAGTTTTACATTAACACAAAATTTTCCAAATCCATTTAACAGCTCAACAACATTTATTTATTTTCTACCAGGGAATGAACAGGTAGAGATAAATATCTATGATGAAAAAGGAGAATTAATTCAAAAACTTTTTAATGGATATCAACCTAAAGGTGAATATAAAGTAAACTGGAATGCAGATAATCTTGCATCCGGAATTTATTTTTATGAATTAAAAACAAGCAGTATGAAAATCAGTAAAAAGTGTTTGCTGCTGAAATAAAATAGAAAAAAGTGTTGTCATGAAAAAAATATTTTTAATACTTCTGGTAGTGATTGAATCAGTTTTCAGTCAGACGTTATCCGATGATTTTTTTCCACTCTCAATTGGTAATAGCTGGGTATATAATTATTCAACATTAACACAAGATCTTGTTAATGGTTGGTCCTTTAGAGATTCCGGTACAGCTATCTACAATATTACTTCCAGGACAATTACCAACGATTCTACTATCTGGCAATTTCAAGAGATTCGCAATTTAATTAACCGTTCATCACAGGGTTTTCCACCCCAACAAACTACGATAGACACAATTAAAGATACTTCTGAGTTTTCAATAGCAGAGTATCACGTCGGGAATCATCGTCTCATTAGAACTGGAAATCAAGAATTGTTTTCAGTTTTTCCGCTTACAGAAGAATTTCAGGATACAGCATTATTTTTTAGATATTTCCCTTTAGTAAATCCCGATACATTTTCTATTTCTGTTCAATCTTTAATGGAGCCTAACTATAAGTATGATATTTCTTTCCGGCGTTCAATTGGAATAACAAAATTATCGTTTTATATTGATCCGCCTTTAGTAGGCTACGATGCTTCAACAAATCATACATTGCTTAGTTCTGTCATTACATCAATAGATGAATTAAATGTTAACCCTCTTCCAAAAGATTTTAAATTATATCAAAACTTTCCAAATCCATTTAATCCAGTAACAAAAATCCGTTATACAATCCCAACCCGTATTTCAACAGAAGTTAAAAATTTTAAAGTATCACTGAAAGTTTTCGATATTCTGGGAAATGAAATTGCAGTACTTGTTAACGAAGAAAAATCGCCGGGAGAATATGAGGTTGCTTTAAACGGCTCAAACTTAACAAGTGGCATTTATTTTTATGAATTAAAAACAAGCAATATGAAAATCAGTAAAAAGTGTTTGCTGCTGAAGTGAGATTGAAGAATGTGGGGCATAATATACTTTTTGCTGAATGATTGAGACTCGAAAAAGATTGATTAGTGAAAAAGAAGGGCATTAAGTAAATTTTCATCATCAAAACTAAATTCTGGTTTTTCTCCCCGTTTTTTCCAAAATCATCAGGATTTTATGTGCTAAGGATTTCAGGAAACAATCTCGATATTGCTCAAAAGAGAATTATATTAAAGTAATTTATTGAATGAAATAGGGCACTTTGCAAAAACCTGAAATTTCTCAATTTCCACAAATATTGAATCTGTCATCTATTGCTATTTTTCCACTTTCTCTTTAAGTTCTTATCAAGATTGTTACAAGATTTATAGAATGGAGGAATATTCAATCTAAAACTAATCTAAATAATTAATCCGATTAAATAATTATAATGAAGGGGAAGTATTATGGATACTTCAAAAACAATTCTTGCCGAAACAGCTACCTTAACTTTAAGAGGTAAACAATTTGAATTACCTTTAATTATCGGTTCCGAAGGTGAAGTAGGAATCGATATATCCCAGCTTAGAAGTGTTACCGGAGCCATAACTCTTGATAGTGGTTATGCAAATACAGGTTCATGCCAGAGTGCTATAACTTTTATTGATGGGGAAAAAGGCATACTTCAATATCGCGGCTATCCTATAGAAGAGCTTGCCGCAAAATCAAACTTCGTTGAAGTATGTTACCTGCTTATTTTCGGATATCTGCCGAATCAATCTGTATTGGATAATTTTAAATACAACTTGTCCCACCATACACTTATACATGAAGATATGAAAAAGTTCTTCGAGGGTTATTCAGCTATCGCTCACCCGATGGGAATTCTTTCTTCAATGGTTAATTCACTTTCTGCTTATTACCCTGAATCTGATTATAAAGCAGATGTTGAATTAAACATAATAAGACTTCTTGCCAAGCTTAAAACAATTGCTGCATTCTCTTACAAAAAATCTATCGGGCAGCCATATATTTACCCGAATGATGAATTAAGCTTTAGTGCCGATCTTCTTAATATGTTATTTGCCGTTCCATCAGAACCTTATGAAGTTCCAAAATCTGTTGAGGATGCTCTTGATCTTCTGCTTATTCTTCATGCCGACCATGAACAAAATTGCAGCACTTCTACAGTTAGAATGGTTGGCAGCAGCGAAGCAAACTTATTTGCATCTATATCAGCAGGTATTAGTGCTCTCTGGGGAAAATTGCATGGCGGGGCAAACCAACAGGTAATTACAATGCTCGAAAAAATTCAGACAGATGGCGGTGATTATAAAAAATATATCAACCTTGCAAAGGATAAAGAATCTAAATTTAAATTGATGGGCTTCGGACACAGGGTTTATAAAAACTTCGATCCTCGTGCCAAAATACTTAAAGTTGCTGCGGACAGAATTCTTAATGAACTCCATGTTAAAGATCCTCTTCTCGAAATTGCAAAGAATCTCGAAGAGATTGCATTGAAGGATTCTTTCTTTGTCGAGAGGAAACTTTATCCCAATGTTGATTTCTATAGTGGAATAATCTATCGCGCAATGGGTATACCTACCAATATGTTTACCGTAATGTTTGCGCTTGGCAGATTGCCGGGATGGATTGCACAATGGAAAGAGATGCGGGAAGCTCCCGGTGCAAGAATTTACCGCCCAAGACAAATTTATACAGGAGAAACAAAACGGTCTTACATTCCGATTGATAAGAGATAATTATTGTTAGTTATTAAGCATGCAGTATATAATCTGCATGCTTAATTCTAAATGGTC
>CAZECH010000264.1:1803-4717 GCA_964510675.1 uncultured Ignavibacteriaceae bacterium | reverse complement strand
TTTTATTTGCAAGAACTAATTTAAATTCCTGCAATCTCTTTTTCACCTCCTTTAATAATTTTTGATATTCTTTCACATCAAGATTCATGTACACATTATCAGATGATATTTCCCATTTCAAATTAGTTTTTGATAATTGCTCAATATCAAGCTGCCTTAAGATTAATTGGTATGTCTGAACGTTGGAAGCTAAATCCCTTGACTGAGTAACGCCGGTACCTTCATTAAAATTTGGTACAAGGTTTTTATCAGATGCATTATTACGCTGATTCTGAATTATTATATTGCTTTCCAATTCTGCTTCTTCCAAAAATTTCTTTGTCTTTGTTTGAAGAGTAACTACCTGGTCAACTTCCGAACTTTGCAGACTTACCTTTTCCAGGAGTTTATTCACTTCGTTCAAAGCATTATTAAGATATTCTTTATACAAAGCTTTCTCTTTAACATCTTTAGTTTTATTCAAATCAATTTTTAAAATCTTTTCAGGATTGAATGATAAACTTGGGATTCTTGGTGCAACAAGTAAATTTTTTTCTGTAACTAAAAATATCTCCTCATCAAGTTTATTTTCGTCTTCTTTCCCTGTTTTCTTTAAATATTCAAGAGAGTCTACCTGTGAAGTGTATAGTTTATGCAATTGCTGCTTTACATTTTCAAGGTCTTTTTCGAAACGATTAATTTTTTTATTCTGATCATCTATTTTTTTAGAGATAGATACTGAGCCTGCCATTAAGTCAACAATCTTATCATTGTCAGGATTTTTCATTTTCTTTTCAGCATCAATCTGTTCTGTCTTAATTGAAAAAATATTTTTAAGTGAATCACGAATATTACTTTCTTTTTCATACTGACTGTTCAGTTGCTCATACCTTTTTTCAAGATCAATTAAAGATTGAGCATTAAGAGAATTAACCTCTATGAAACAAAGAAACAATACAATTAATATTTTCACAATATTCTTTTTCATATTAACCCATACTTTTCTAATTTATAATATAAAACGCTTGTACTAATTCCCAGTAATTTAGCAGCACGGTTTTTTATTCCATCGGATTTTCTCATTGCCTGGACAATCAGGTTTTTTTCGAAAGAATAAACTGCTTCTTCAAGAGGAAGATTTGAATAACCATTATTGACCGTTACATTTCCATTTAAATGACCGGCAATTAATAAAGGATCGATTTCCTTTCCCGGCGAAATAACAAATAACCTCTCCACTAAGTTTTGAAGCTCGCGGATATTACCCGGCCAATGATATTCAATCAACAGCTTCATTCCTTCATTGCTTATTTCTTTTTTATCAGAATGATTTTTTGCAGCCTGAATATTTAAGAAATAATTAACAAGGAGGGATATATCTTCTTTTCGTTCGCGAAGAGAAGGAAGAGAAACCGGGATTACACTTAACCTGTAAAAAAGATCTTCCCTGAACTTACCTTCAGCAATTAATTTCTGAAGATCTCTATTACTTGCTGCAATTATTCTTACATCGGATTTTAAAGTTATTTCCCCGCCGACTCTTTCAAATTCATATTCCTGCAGAACCCGCAAAAGCTTTACCTGCATTGCCGGTGAAACATCTCCGATTTCATCTAAGAATAAAGTTCCTTTATCCGCTAATTCAAAACGTCCCTTCTTTTGTTTAATAGCGCCCGTAAAGGCACCTTTTTCATGTCCGAACAATTCACTTTCCAGGAGATTATCATTTAGCGCTCCGCAATTAACTTTTATAAAAGGATATTCGGCTCGTTTACTCTTTCTGTGAACTGCTCTAGCTATTAATTCTTTTCCCGTTCCGCTTTCTCCCTGTATAAGAACTGTGCTTTCTTTATCGGCAACCTGTTCTATTAAAGAAAAAACTTTTTTTATTGCCTGCGAATTGCCAATGATCTCATCATATCCTGTAAAAAGTTCATCACTTAAAAGTTTATTCTGGTCAATCAAATCCTCTATCTTCCTGTCCCTTAATATTTTTTGCCAGATTATATTGACACGTATCCTAAGCTCCTCCGGTGAGAAAGGTTTTGTAAGAAAATCCGAAGCACCCAGTTTCATAGCTTTAACTGCGTCTTCAACTGTTCCATAGGCAGATATCATTAAAACTTCTGTGGATGGATTAATTTCCCTGAGTTTGCTTAACACTTCTATCCCGTTCATCGGTTCCATCTTTAAATCAATAATTGCTAATGCAGCAGGTACAACCCGGAATTTTTTTATTGCATCAGGGCCATTATCAAATGCCGCAACCTTGTAGCCTTCACTTTTAAGACTGTCGGCAATCCCAAGACGCATTGTGTCGTTATCTTCTATTATAATTATTTCTTCAGACTTCATCGGTAATTTCTTTCTTTATAATAAAAACTGCTCCCCCACCATTATTGTTTTTTGCAATCAGCTCTGCTTTATTTTCTTTGCATAATTTTTTACTTATTGCTAATCCTAAACCTGTTCCTTCTTTTTTTGTTGTGAAGAAAGGATTAAAAATTTTATTAATATTTTCATTTGATATCCCGGGACCGTTATCTTTTACTAATATCATCCAATGTCCTTCATTACTTTCCGAACTTAAAAAAACATTTCCGTTTCTGGAAACTGCATCCAAGCTATTTGCTACAAGGTTCAGCAAAATATTTTTCAGATGAGAAGGATCGAAATAAATTTTATTAACTTTATTTTCAAAAGTAATAGAAACATTATTTCCTTTTAATTGATTCCTGAAAATATTTTCAATCTCCAGGAATAATTTTTCCGGGTTAATCCATTCAGGATTTGCGGGAACAGGCCTGCTGAAATTTAAATAAGATGAAATCAGCCTTTTCAAGCCCTGAACTTCCATCAGGATTGTATCGAGATATTCATTGTTTTTTTCATCATTAGCCTGATTTTCCTTAGCAAGATTAGCAAGCAATTCAAT
>CAZECH010000264.1:0-1793 GCA_964510675.1 uncultured Ignavibacteriaceae bacterium | reverse complement strand
CCTAAAGGATTACGAATCTCATGCGCAATCTGTGCAAGAAGATTCTCTCTTTCCTTCTGATTTTCAGCAAGACCGTTTTTCATCTTATCCATTGAATCAGATAAAAGTTTTATCTCCCCATGCATTAAAGAGGGAGAATCAACATTAAAATTTCCTTTGCCTATCTCCGCGCTGAACTTTATTAGCCTGTTTAACGGCTTTACAATAGCATTTGCCATAAACCAGCCGGCAAAAATTGTAACAGCAACCCCGGCAAATCCAATCAGCCAGAATAATGTTGAAAGCTGATCGAGGTTTTCAAACCGGGCAGCACTCTCACGAACTGCAATCCAATTATTATTATTCATTCTGAAGAATCCCCAGAGATACCAGTTGTTATCTTCTCCTTTAAAGGGTAGTGATGCAATACCCTCATTGATTTTAAGATCATAAATTTCTTTTTTATTTAAAAGAAGAGCGGGTTCTGTTAATCCATGAATAAAATCGTGGTTAGAATGAATAATTACATCAAGATCATTATTAAAAATGAAAATTTCGGAATGTAGCTCCAAGTCAAGATTCCTTTTTAGCAATTCCCTGAAATAAGTTTCAGAAGTTCCCGAAGGATAACCAAGCTCAAGTAAGTTCAAATAAGATGGTTCAACCTGCTTTGCTATCATTTGTGTAACAATATTTACTTGTTCCTGCAGCTGAATTAAATAAAGATCTTTAATGAAAAGATACCCGACACGGGAAAGAACAATTACCAATATTATTGTGATTAAACTGAAAGTTAAAATAATGCGGGATTTGTAGTAAGGACGTCCTATGTTTTTTAGTAAACTCATAATTAGAGTTATTAATCCTGTAATAATTTAGCAAATAATAATTACACAAATTCACAGTCTTTCTATGGAAATTATTTTTATTCCATCAGATTGGATTTGACCTGACCATCCACACCAGTAAGTAAGTTTCTTATCCAGATATATAAATGTCACTATAACAGGAATTGAATCAGATGTTTTGAATTCCTCACTAATGATATTTTCACTTTCCGGTTTATATTCTTTTTTATCTATTTCTACAAAAAAACCACAACCATCACCAGCAGGGTTTTGCCATTTAAGTATAGCTACTTTTGTATATACATCATTTTCTTCATTGCAAGAAACAAAAATAACAACGAACAGAAATAGAAAAATGCATTTAAAGGTTTTCATAATTATTTTCTTTCCAATATTATTTCTTAATCAGTTCTGTATATGTATTGATCTGAAGCCTTAAGTAATTTTTGTTCTTTACCAATTGTTAATAACACAATCACATCAACATAAATTCCGGGTTCCCATTTGGGACCGTCTCTTGCAATCTTTACTAATCTGAAAGATGAGTTTTCCGGCGGCACATCATCAGAAAAAAAAGATTCCCAAACTTCATTTCCATTAATAATATAAATAGCCTGAGCTTCTAAAGATCCGGGAATATCCGATGAATCAACTGTCTCTATATATACAACTGCATTTAAAGGTTTACCGTCCGGAGGACTTACCGGCATAAAATCTCTCTGTAAATATGTTGTTAAAAATATTTTCTGATTGCCAATTTCAATTGTATCCGGTGCTGCAAGTAATGTCTCCTTAGAAATTTCTTCAGGAGATAAAATTGAATTATCCTCGCAGCTTAAAAAGAAAAGCAAAGCCAATATTAAAATGTCGTTAAATTTTTTTTTCATTCTGTTCATAATCATTCCTTCCTCGCTTCAAAACTTCCCCAGTTAGTTAATCCTATAAAACTGGAGTAGTACCATTTAC
>CAZECH010000263.1:0-4721 GCA_964510675.1 uncultured Ignavibacteriaceae bacterium | reverse complement strand
CAAACAACATATCCTAAAGTTGCTGGAAATCCTGCTTTTCCCGGAAGCTCTATTAGCGCACCCCAGACACCCCAAAAGGTGGTAGTGATAATTGCATAAATTAGCCAGGGACGAACTTTCACTTACTACCTCCGTAGGCTGTTGCATAATTATAAATTTCTAAAATTTTAGAAATTTTGTGCAGAATTAGTTCCTCAGGATTTTCAGTTAAACTGCTTTCTCTAATAGCAAAATATTCTTCGGGTAAATACTGACTTATTAGATTATGTGGAATTTTAGTATGAGTCAGATTTTTAAGTAATCTTATTAGTGCCTCATTAACCTGAACATCTGACCAATAGTATCTGATACGATCGCTATAACTATATAATCTTTTTAAGCGTTTTTCATCTTCATCATTTCTGTAATATTTTTCCCAATACGTAGGAAAATTAAGCATCCTCCCTTCCACTATTTCCATCAGGTTTGAAAGCACTGCATTCTTTCTTTTTAAAAGCAATTCTTTCTCGATTATTGATAAAGCAAACACTGCTTCGCGGAATGCAAATGTAAGCCACGGACCAACTTTCAATATTGCAAAATGATCTTCTACCATTTGTTTGAGAGATTCTTTTTTCTGATAATCTGTTGAATGAGCTTCATAAACAAGATTATCCTTATTTTCAATTATCTCAATTAGTCTTTTTGCTTTTTCATTACTGTAATCAAAAACCGTGGAATCACTAAATTCAACTCCGGGTTGAACAACTACAGCAATAACTCGTTTCCAGGCATCATATAAATTATATTTTTCAAATGCATTTCTGGTTAGGTTAATTGTTTCCTCAACATCTTCTGCTGAAGTTATTTTAATTTCATTATGATAATCTTTCGCTCCGCCTGGGGATGGGACATCGGTTCCAATTATATAAACAGGTAGTTCACTACTCTTGTTAGAAAGCTCAAATGCATCTTCAGCAGCTCGGCATAATATTGCAGATCTTTCAGCAATAGAATATGGATCCAAAGGCTTTTGCTCATCACCATCATCGGCACATTTCATACTTGCATCTAAATGAATCTTAGAATATCCTGCCAATACATATGCTGATATTTGATCTTTTGCTTTCTGCATTGCTGAAGAAGAATGTTCATTTTGCCATCTGTTTGGTCCAAGATGATCTCCACCAAGTATAACTTTTTCAAAAGGAAAATTTAGGTTATCAGCTATATTGTATACGATTTTACTGAACTGGGATGGGGTAATTCCTGTATAGCCTCCAAACTGATCAACCTGATTTGATGTTGATTCAATTAATACCAACTGATTGTTTTTTTTTGCATTAATGACAGCAGCTTTAATAACAAAAAGATTTGAAGAACATACGGAAGTAAGACCAATTGGTTTTCCTGATTTATGCTTATTAATTACTTGTAGTATTTTGTTTTCTACTGCAATCATTTCTTGAAATTTTTATATGGATATATTTTTACCCCCTGAACAACTCTATGTATCATTCCGCTGTCTGAAGGAGAATCGGGTTTTAATCCTAGGTCTATTGATTTAAAGAAGCCTAATAATTGAGCAGGTAATACAGAAACAATCGGTAGAAAATCTTCTTGAAGTTTTTTCCCATTTTCTGAAAGGATTATTTTTAAATCAACATTTGATACATCCATTTCTTCTTCCATCACCCCAATTGAAAACAGATTTTTTCTACCTGAGGCAATTGCTCTAACTAGATCTAATTCATACAAATTGGCATACTTATTATTCGAAAACAGATAGACAATTAACGTCTTTCCATCAATAACAGCTTTTGGTCCATGACGGAATCCCATAAAAGAATCATATTTACATATAACTTTTCCATCTGTTAGTTCTTGCAACTTCAATTGTGATTCTCTAGCAATTCCTTTAAGCATTCCCGAACCGAGAAAAACTGCACGATTAAAATCCATTGCAGCGATTCTTTGAATATCTTTAGAATACTCTGTTAATATTTTATTTCCATAATTGTAGAGAGTAAAAAACTGTTCCTCGAGATTATCTTCCGTATTAATTTTGGTAACTAATAATCCGGCAAGTAACATTGATGTAAAACTACCAGTCATTGCAAGTCCCTTGTCATCAGCTTCCGAAGGCATTAAAAAAGTAAAATGATCTTTAATCGAAACGGTTCTAATCAATTCACTATCTTCATTACAGGTAATTATAAGATGATAAACCTTTTTTGATAATTCTTCAGACAATAATATTACTTGAGCGCTTTCCGGACTATTTCCGGATCTCGCAAAGGAAATGAGTAAATACTTTTTACTATCATTAAAGTATAATTCAGGATGTGTTATTAAGTCAGTTGTTGCTATTATGCTAATATGATTATCAAAACTTTTGTTGAATACTCCTAACAGTACATCACCAATAAATGCTGATGTACCTGCCCCGGTAATTATTATCCCAATATCAGAGTTATTAAGAATCTTTTTTAGATACTCACTTAATTCATTTTTAATAAACTGAAAGTTTTTCAACAGTTTTAACCATAAATCTGGCTGACCTGCAATCTCTGCTTCTGTAAGGAATTCGCTTTCCAGGACATGGCTTTTGTTATTTATTTCGGACATTACGAAACCTTATTATAAATTTACGAAACCTTTCTATTACTATTTAATATATTTATTTTTCTTTGTCAAGCTTTTATTACCTTTTTTAAATATTTTTTTTATATTTCAAAAGCTTTCTAAATATTTTTCTATTAATTTCATTGAGGCTGAAATGAGCCAGCTATTAACTATTGATCGAAGGTTAAAAATTCTGGATATGGTAAATTCCCAAGGGCAAGTGGCTGTACATGAATTAAGTAAAAAATTTAATGTAAGTGAAGTGACTATTAGGAATGATCTTTCTCATCTTGAAAAAAAAGGATTTCTAATTAAATCAAGAGGTGGTGGTTTAAAGACTCAAAGAGTTGGTATTGACCAACAATTAAATGAAAAAGCTAAAATAAATTCCAAGGACAAACTGGCTATTGGAAAAAAAGCCGCTGAAATCATTAAGGACAATGACACTATAATAATTGATTCAGGCACCACAACTGTTGAGGTTGCTAAAAATCTGGGAGCAATAAAAAATCTAACTGTCATCACTAATGCACTTAATATTGCTAGTCAGCTGATTAGAGACGAAATAAAAGTGATTCTGCTAGGGGGAATTTTAAGAAGTACTTCCCTTTCGTTAATAGGTTCGATTGCAGAAAACAGTATAAAAAATTTTTATTGTGATAAATGTTTTATTGGTGTAGATGGAATTGATTCGCAATCAGGAATTTTTACTCCTAATCCTGAGGAAGCACACCTGAATAAACTAATGATTGAAACATCAAAAGAAGTAATTGTTGTTACCGACTCAAGTAAATTTAAGAGAAGAAGTTTTGCATTCATCGCTCCGATTTCTAAAGTAAACATTGTAATAACGGATTCTAAAATCCCCGAAGATGAACTAAAAAATCTTCAGAATATGGGTATTAAAGTAATTCTAGTTTGAAAATTTAATAACCTGAGGAAATTAAAATGAATAGAATATTGTTCCAGAGTATATTTTTTTTCTTTTATTTCATCTTAAACAGCAACCTTAACCTTGTTGCACAAACAAACCCAGAAAAATTATTATTAAAGGATTACCGTCCAAAAAATATCTATAACGTTCCCGTAACAAACATTGTAAAGGCTAAATTTCCAATCATCGATATCCATTCACACGCTTATGCAAACACAAAAGATGATCTTGATTTGTGGATTAAGAATATGGATGAGGCGGGAATTATTAAAACAATACTCCTTACATACGCTCATGGAAATGAGTTTGATTCACTAATTAGTTTTTATTCTAAATATCCGGATAGGTTTGACCTTTGGTGCGGATTTGATTATACAGGATATGATAAACCCAATTATGGACCAGATGCTGTCAAAGAATTAATCCGATGTTTTAATAAAGGAGCAAAAGGAGTTGGTGAACTGGGTGATAAAGGAAAAGGATTATTTTATTGCAAACCTCCTGCTTATGGTATGCACATTGATGATCCGAGGATGGATCTACTATTAGAGAAGTGTGCCGAATTAAATATGCCTATAAATATTCATGTTGGCGAGCCTCAATGGTTTTACGAGACTATGGATTCTACTAACGATGGTTTAATGAATGCCTATTCTTGGAGATTGGACAATCAGGAAAACATACTTTCCCTTGATGAAGTATTAAAAACACTTGAGAATGCAGTTAATAGACACCCTAATACTTTATTTATTGCATGTCATCTTGCCAATCAAAATACAGATTTGGATAAGCTTGGCAGGCTCTTAGACCTGTACCCAAATCTTTATGCAGATATTAGTGCAAGATATGCTGAAAATGCACCTGTGCCAAGATATACAAGAGTATTTTTTGAAAAATTTCAAGACAGACTTTTATATGGTACTGATATGGGATTTGATAAGAGTATGTATCAAACTACTTTTAGAATATTAGAATCGAATGATGAACATTTTTACAATGTTGAACTTTTTGGTTATCACTGGCCATTATACGGTTTTGGATTGAACGATAAAATTCTGGAAAAATTATATCTGTTAAATGCAGAAAATCTATTAAGAGAAAAATAAACATAACTTGTATGAAGCCTACTTTGATTTAGTACTCTTAAAGTTAAAAGATTTTACAATCCAAATTTAAAAAAATT
>CAZECH010000262.1:0-4734 GCA_964510675.1 uncultured Ignavibacteriaceae bacterium | reverse complement strand
ATTGGTACAAAAAAGCTCCCGCACCTGGAGCTCATCAAACCACCAAATGGATGGATGAAAGAGATGCTCTGGCAGTAGGAGCGGGGTTAACTATTACAACTGTAGATGGAATTGTAAAAGGTACAAAAGGAATTATTGTATTAGCTTTACCTGGCCCTATACTTGTAATTAATGGGAAAGCATTAATACTTGATGGATTAAATCCTAACCCAAATGCCGAACCTCCTTTTAGTGCAACAGCCATATTTGATGGAAGGGAAAAAATAGTTCAATTCAATATCGAGGCTCAGGCTGAAATTGTGGAAGATATGGTAGATGCCTATGCCGGAGTAGAAGCTTTCTTCGATTTTAAAGATATAACAAACTGGCACCTGTACTTAGGAGAAGATCAACCAAAAGACAGAAGGATTAGAGCGAATGTTTTGAATGTAATAGAAGCAGATGCTTACCTGATGCTGGATATGATTGATTCAGATAGTTTAAAAGCCCGAATGGGTGTAGAGGTAAGTGTTAAACCAAAGATTGATAAAATATGCGTTGATATTCCATTATGGGGAGAAGAATGCATTCGATTTGATGCCCACATTAATTTAGGCGGTGATGGTGAAGTTTCAGTTCAACCGGAACAATTTTCCGGAGGTGCTTTTTTAGATGCGGGTATTGAAATAAGAGCTTTGGATTTCGAAATGGAAATTGGAGCTGAAGCTGACATTTCGGTTGAAGGTCCCAGTCCTTTTTCATTGCAGGCAGACTTAGATTTATATGCAAATCTGCCGGATCCATTGCCTGATTATGAAGATACATTCCATTATGAATTAACAATACCTGATGTAAGTCTACAAGTAGATAATCCACTCTCATCAGTAAGTTTATTCAGCAGGTTTACAAGTGAAAGCAAGAACCTGACAATCGAAGAAGATACCATAATAGGTACGCAGAATGAATCAGCATTCTTGAATAGTACAATAAATGCTGAATGCGATATAAACCCAATTCTTTCCTTTGAGCATGAAATGAACCAGGATTATAATTTTATTATGCATCCCGGTGGGCAAAAAACTTATGAAGTGGGAGCAATAAGATTTACTCCTAATTTGGAAAAGATAATTATCAGAGAAAAAAATAAGAATGATAATTCCGGTTGGAAAATTATATACAGCACTGATCAAAATCATAATAAACCAGTAATTGGAGCCTGGCTTGCTGAGAATGACCCGACTTCGCCTTCAAATCCTGCATCAAGAAGATTACAATTAATGACTACAAATCCACTTACTAACACGACGCATTATACAGGAATGATTGGCAATTTAATGATGCAATTAGAACCGGCCAAAACTCATTTGTCCAAACAAATTCTTGAGGACTATCCTGATCTGATGGTATGTACTCAAAAAGAACTATTACCTTTATGTGTAAACTTCAAGTATTCGGGCAAACCAATAAAAAGAAATACTATTGAGTGGTCAAATCTGGTTTTTAGCAGCAGCAATGAGATTATTATAGATAAATCGTGTCTTCAATCATTTAATGATCTGAAAGTATCTTTCCCTGAAAGTGTAATCTATGTTGAAATCTCATTTTGCATTAAAATAGATAAAATTGAAATTAATACATTTTCAAATCCCAGAGGAAAAGAATTAAATAGAATAATTGAAGAGGCTGTTAAAAACAAAAAGGAACCTGATTTAAGTTGTTCAATTCCTGTAAAAAGTAATATTGAAAAAAGTAGTAATAAAATTAAGCTTACAGTTAACAACCTGTCTTTTGACTGTCTGCTAATAAACTCTAAAAACAAAGAAGGTATTCAAATAGAATCTATATGTTATATAACCGAAAAAGCAAAAGTTGATTTTGAAAAAAATAAAAAGATTTGTGAAACTAACAGAACAAATATTTTCCCGCCGCATTCTCAAACTTCATCCGGGGACCCCTTTAGAGATAATAATATTTTTAAACTCGGATACTACTATGAGATTGAAGTGCAAACAAAATTAGATGGAGAAGTAATTCCCGGTAATATAGAAGACTCTCCTTTGAAGAATGTAATTATCGGTTTGTATCAGGAAAGTCTTAATGATCTAAATACGCATTGGACAGGTTATGCCTATTTTCAAACGGAAGCTCCTCCACAAAATTTGAACCCTTATATAAAATGGTCTTTACCAGAACCTCTGGAAAATTATATTTTCATTACTGACCCAATACAAATCCGTTTTAAAAGAGGATATTTAAATACTCTATTAGGTAATAGTAATTTCCAAGAACATAAATTAAAGGTTTATATTAAAGATATTGATGGAAACTTAACTCCTATACCAGACACAGGTTTAAAATGGTCATCGGCTGAAAGCAGCACATTATTTCCCGATGAAGAAACATGGCAAAATCATCTATCAGCAAATCAAATATTAAATAACTTTAAAAAAGATGATATCCTGAGTATAGATATGAATGGTTTAGAGGTTTATAAAACAAATAGCAGATATGAGTTGTTTTTGATTGGAATGAAAAGGACAGATATAACTAGTGAAGAGCAGGCTAAGAGCAAGAATGTTCTAAAATTAGGTGAAGAATATTTTAATATATTGAATTCACTAACTTTCACAACTTCAAAATTCAATTCATTTGATCAATTAATACGATCTGGAATTTCAGAAAATAACAAGATTGCACCTGTAATTATTGAGGGAAGTGACACAGCATTTAGTGTGAATTTTCCTAATATATTGAATTCTTATGCTAATGCATTGATAGATTACAAGAAAACGCTGGTGGATTACGAATATGGTATGGCAAAGGCTATTAAAGAACAAATAAATTTAGTAAGTAAAGAAGCAGTTGAACATAGAAAACTCGAATTGCGAAATAAAAAGGACCGGGTTGATGATGAATTTAAACAATTTGCTCTTGCTCTAAATTCTGAAATTCTGTTTGCTGATATTAATGGTAAACTAACCACATATGCTTTAAAAAATTCTACTGATAAAATTGAAATTATTTGGATAAAACTTCCCGAACCGCAAAACACCAGAGTTTATAATTTTTCACCGGGAAAATTTGAGTGTAATTTACACCATGGTTCTCAGTTGATTGAAAAGAAAATCTTTAATTCCGATACCTCCCAAATAATATTTAAATTGAATGAACCCATTACCTTAGATGATCTGAACAGTCTTAAAATTTCACTCTCACATATTAAAGATTTTAATGATGATTCCAACAATATTATATTCGGAAATATCCAGAACAATCATCATCGTTATGATAGATCCTCTTTAACAGGTGTCAATTCTGAAACTATAGAAATTCCTTTAGAATAAAAGGAAAAAATATCTTGGTGGTAATTTGCTTTAAAATAACGAAGTGTTAAAAAAAATTTTACATCATTAGTCAACAGACGTGTGAAATACTTATTGTTTTTGTAGTTTAAGATTTTTTACTATCAATTTTCTTTTCTTCTTCAGGTCCACTATTGATATCATTTTTAATATCCTTAGTTCCTTTCTTAAACTCACTAATACTTTTGCCAAAACTACGAGCAAGTTCCGGGATTTTTCTTGCCCCAAAAAGAAGAAGAATAACAAGTATTATAATAATTATCTCCCCAGTACCTAATCCAAACATTTTATTACCTCTTTGTATTTTGAAAATATTCTTTTGTGAGTGTACTTAAAATTAAAGAACTTAGATTTTCTTAGAAACTGAAAATCAAAACTTTAAAATCCACAAACTTATCAGATAAACATCAGTAAATCGTATAATCGAAAATTAAATCGTATTTACAATTTATATAATTGTTCTAAATGATGACTCATATTGAAAGATAGATTTAGAAAAATTCATTGTCAATAGGTTTTTAACAAGATAGTTAAGGATTGTTATGTCAATTTTAATTGAAAGAACAAGACAAAACCATTTTATTGATTGAACACAACACCGATTTTATTGCCGATGTTGCTGACAAAATTTTCTTTTTGCACGAAGGAAAAATCTCCGCCTTTGATAGTATAGAAACGCGTAGAAATGACAAACAGATAATGGATACATACATCTGAAAACATAATTACCTTTCGTTTTTGGAAATCCTTTTGGAACAGAACCTTATCATCTATCCACAAACTATTTGCTGCATAGCTTTCATCATCATCAACTGGAATTAAGTTATACTTTTGAAATTCCGGTTTATTGATGAAACTGGCTATTGATAACATATTATTATTATCGAGATATGATACACCAGATTTAAGGTGCAGAATATTCTCTACAGTTACTGTTGAACCAGTAAGACCATACTTCGCTAAAATACTTATTAACTGATCTGCACCATTCTGATTTGTTCTTTCTGATAAACCTATATAAAAGTGTTTTCCTACCATCAAAACATCGCCAGCTTCAAGTGTTCCGGGTGCTGCAATGGACTCAACATTGGGATAGAAATTTTTTATAACCCGACTCATCTCAACTATTTCACCATTACGAGATTGTGCACCTGGATTAGTAATAATAGCACAGTAGGGAGTTAGTAGGGCAGTATCTTCCACAAAAGTAGAATCAGGATATTTTTCATCAGCTTCCAATACTGTGACATCAAGTCCACATTCTATTAGAGCATCAATATATTTTTGATGTTGCTTTATGGCAAGATAATAATCAGGTTTTCCAAGATTAGCAGTCGTTAAACCTTTCACCAGATTTTTGCAAGGTGTTTTTACAATAGCTCTTTTGAACATT
>CAZECH010000261.1:0-4735 GCA_964510675.1 uncultured Ignavibacteriaceae bacterium | reverse complement strand
CCTGTGCTTCTATGCCGCCGCGCTTGGAATAGCCGCGTCAGCTCTTCGGGTCGGATTCCCGGGCCAGTATCCTCCACGCTAAATTCGGTGGAGATTTTGACGCGTCTGCTTTCCAATCTCCGGCGAAGTTCGATGCATATGCTGCCTGTTTCGGTACACCTGATTGCATTGTGAGTCAGATTAAGCAGGATCTGGCTCAGGGCCTGACGGTCCGTCTGGATAATCACTTTTGTAATTGGTAGGATCACTTCGAAGTGGAGCCGCTTCGCCTCTGCGACAGGACGTAGAGCGTTGGCGACCTCATCCAGCAGTTCCTGGCAGTGGACTGGCTCAATCTTGAGCTCTACATAGCCTGTTTCGATTTTCGCCAGGTCAAGTCTATTCTTGCCGATGGTCGAGTATGCAGTAGATGATTCGCTAATGTTCCCGGAAAACTCCAATGCTTCTTTACTACGATTTATGGTTGTGGTAGGCACGGCGCACATCACATATATTCGCCTTTGTTCAGGATCCCCTCTGCAGGGCAAATGCCACCAGCTCCGCACGGTTCTGCAGGCCGAGTTTTTTCATAATCACTGAGCAGTGACGTTCTACCGTACGGACACTGACAGATAATTGCCTGGCGATCTCTTTATTGGCATAGCCTTTTGAAACCAAATGAATTACCTCGTATTCACCGGGTGAAACAGCTCATGGATCGCCGCATGTACTACATTTGTCAATGAGTCCTGCAACAAACTGCCGACCAGGCACCCCAGGCGTTCGATCTCAGCCTGGACTCCTTGTAGGGTTCCATACTTCGGATGATCCACCGGGAATTGCGCTATGACTTCCTCGAGTTGTACGCTGACCGTCGCGAGCGGGTTGTTCAGCTCGCCGACGAGCCTGAAGACCAGTTCGTACCGAGGGGAAACCAGGCTGGGGTTGGGCGAGAATTGTGCGCTCAATACAGCCAATTCCTGGTTTTTGGCTCCCTGACTCGTCTCAATCTTCTTGCGCTCAATTGCATAACGGATTGACCGCATCAAGGATTTACCGTTTATCTCATCTTTGATCAAATAATCCTGCGCGCCAGCCTTCACAGTCTGAATGGCAAGCCATTCATCATCGAGGTTTGTCAGCACGACAATGGGAAGAAAAACCGCATATGGATTCAGGTGGATAAAGGTGTCCAGCCCTTCACTGTCCGGGAGCAGAATCTCGAGCAGTACGATATCGAAAAGCTCAGTGCACAGAAGCTCTTGCGCTGTGCTAAGTCTATCAACGGTTTTCCAGGTAAGACAGACGGAAGATACTTCATTTACCAATTTGCGGAACCGGCACACATCGGCCGAGTGATCCTCGACAAGCAGTGCGTGAATTGTTTGATTAACCATCTTCCCTTTTCTTTGATGTGCCAATCTAGATCCAGGTATACTTCTTTTTTCTCAAGTTCGCTTCCGTGTAGACCGACAGCAAATGGCGGCAAACCGCCATGTTTCACAAGGTTGGTGGTCATGATCATTTCGCATCCTCGCCGCTCATGAGTCCTTGCTGCACGGCATAAGCGATCAATTCCGCCCGGTTTTGCAAACCGAGTTTATTCATGATCGAAGAGCGATGTCGTTCCACGGTGCGTACACTGATGGACAATCGCTTCGCGATCTCCTTGTTCGTGCGTCCCCTGGCGATGAGTCGTACAATCTCGCGCTCGCGGGGTGAGAGTTGTTGGTAGCGCGGAACTCCGACGGTTCTTATCTCTTCCCAAAAATGATTTAGCGAGCGCGGTCCCCGGGTGCGTGGGATCATCACACCTTCTCTGATGACTCGGTATATGGTGGCCACCAGTTCGTTGATCGAAGCTCCCTTCAAGATGTAACCCGCCGTGCCAGCCTCCACAGTCTGGGAAAAATAGGTTTCGTCATCCTTAACCGTGATGATCTTATGATCTTGGAGAAACTGGACCAAATCTGCGGTGTCTTTTATCTCCTGGGGCAGATCTACTTTAAAGTGTTGAGATGGACTCTGGTGACTCAATTGCAATAGGTTGGACACCAGTCTGCCCATTTGGCTGACCTGGTCATGAATGGCCTCCAAATCTTTGTGTTTGAGATCCTCTGAGGGGATCTGTGCCAGCAACGTCTCCAGGCTCAAGAGCACCACTGGGAGCAAGTTGTTGAGTTCATCGCCAATCCTTATTGCCTGCTCAAGTTGCTCTGCCGATACTGTTAGCTCGCGGATCTTCACTCGTAACGCGGTCTCGGCGCGTTTGCGCTCGATCGCGCGACGCAACACTTGCACCAGGAGTTCGGCGTCTACCTGTTCCCTGACAACATAATCCTGGGCGCCTGCCTGTAGAGCAGAGAAGGCAAACGGATCGTCTTCCGAGTCTGTCAAAATAACGATCGGAAGACAGATGGCATGTGGATACAAACGACTGAATGTCTCCCGTTGCTGACCGTTAGGCAGGGAAAGATCTAGCAGCAAAAGATCAAAAGGCTCAGTGCGTAGAATATCCGTGGCCGCACTGAGATTACTGACAAGCTCCCAGGTAAACTGGACGGAGAGCGCCTCGTTGAGCAAGCTTTGGATGAGTTGTAGATCGCCCGAGTGATCCCCTACCATCAACATATGGATTCTTTGGTCGGTCATTGCTTTTTCTTTTAGCATCCCTGGATGATGAAATTTTCTATCTATTGCTAACTTGCACTGGTGAGATATACTCTATTCCCGCTGGCTACGCTTCCGTGTAGACCGACAATAAAATGGCGGCTACCTGCCTGCAAAGCACAAGTAACCGCCATGTTCTATTTACCGCCCGTCTCATAATTAACTTTACTTTTCACATGCATGCGTAGGCTGAAATTCAAACAAAAGTAAAGTAAATTATGCGGCACTATGTAGATTACTGCATTATGCTGTAAACTATGTATCGCCTCCACTGAGAAAACCCTGTCGCACAGCGTAGGCCACCAGTTCCGCCCGGTTCTGCAGCCCAATCTTGTTCATGATCGAGGAACGATGCCGTTCCACCGTGCGCACGCTCAGAGATAACTGTTCCGCGATCTCTTTATTTGTGCGCCCCTGCGCGACGAGCCGGAGCACCTCGCGCTCTCGAGAGGAAAGTTGCTGGTAACTCGGAGCCACGCCATTCTGAACGCGATCCCAGTAGTCGCTGAGTAAGCGTGGAGCCAGACGATGCGGGATCGGTACACCCCCATGGGTGACGAGGCGCAACGCGGCCAGTAGCTCGTTACGTGAAGCGCCCTTGAGCACATAACCGGCTGCTCCTGCCTGCAGCGCCTGAAAAAAATAAGCTTCATCGTCGTGAACCGTGAGGACCAGCACCCTGGCCTGCGGCGCCACCTCTCGCAGGCGCGGGATGGCACTCAATCCGCTCATGCCGGGCATGGAAATATCCAGGATGATCAGATCTGGGTGCAATTGAGATGCCAGGCTGATTGACTCTTCGGCGGTCTCGGCCTCTCCCACAATTTCAAAGTCCTCCTCCGGTTCGAGGATGAGACGCAGCCCAGCCCGGACGACGGCATGGTCATCGCAAATGAGTACTCGCACAGTCTTCAAGCTTTGCTTCATCTGGTTTCAGAGCGGCAATTCCACTCGTATCGTTGTGCCCTGATTTGGCGCGCTCGTCAGTTGAAAATTCCCACCCAATGATTTGACTCGTTCCTGGATTCCGATCAACCCAAAATGACCGGCCGGAATCTTCCAGCCAGCGGCAAGCACTACATTTGCACTCTGGGATGATCCAGCTTCTTGATTCTCGATGCCGACGCCGTTATCCTGCACAGACAGGATAATATGTCCATCCCCGTTCGTTAGCTCGACGGTGACCTCACTGGCCTGGGCATGCTTGCGTATATTGGCCAGTGCTTCCTGTGCAATTCGGAAGAGCGCGATCTCTATTTGCGACGGCAGTCGTTTGGGCAGACCATTCGTTTTCAGCGTGACCAGCGCGCCCGTGCTTTCGTGCAGTTCATCCGCTAGGCGGTGCAGAGCCGGGCCCAAGCCCAGTTCATCCAGAATCGAAGGACGGAGGCCGGCAATCATCAAGCGTGTACGCTCCAGAGTGCTTTGCGTGAGGGCCTCCGTCTGTTCTAAAATCGAACGCGCCGCCCTGGCAGTTTTCGGCAATAAGTTGCGCGCTGAGCCTAGTTGCATCATCAACGCGGTCAACGATTGGCTGATATCGTCATGGATTTCGCGGGCCAATCGTTTTCGTTCAGTTTCTTCCGCTTCTACAAGTCGACTTGAGAGAATCTTAAGCTGCTGATGGCTCTGGCGCAATTCCTCAAACAGACGCTCTCGCTCCGCTTCGGCGTGCTTCTGTTCCGTGATATCCCGTAATATGCAGGCTGCTCGATCGATGCCAGCAGGACCTTCGATAGGAAAGTACGATAGAAACAAATCTCTCTCGCCAAGTTTAGGATACGTATATTTCATCTCGTATTCAACTACTTTACCCTGAAAACACTCATCCAGTTGTTCTTTGACAATATTCTCGAAGGTCTCTTCGCCCAATACTTCTGGAATGAAGTGTCCCACGACCTGCTCCCGCTGCATGCCTCGATAATCTAGAAAAGCCCGATTCGCGATCACATAACGATATTCCCGATCTACGACTACGATCATCTCTTCCAAACCTTCCACAACTTTTTCGTATTCTCGGAGTCGTTCCTCGGCCTGCTTGTGTTCAGCCAGCACCTGATTGAGCTGATCATTAATGGCCCTGAGT
>CAZECH010000260.1:0-4742 GCA_964510675.1 uncultured Ignavibacteriaceae bacterium | reverse complement strand
TGTTTTTATAATTTCACTATCATTTCTGTTAATCAGTTCATCATATTCGCAAAACGAAAAACTCGGATTAGGTATTGTACTGGGTGAACCTGTAGGAATCAGCGCAAAGCTCAAGTCAGGATTCTATAATGCTTTTGATTTTGCAGCTGCCTGGTCAGCCAGAGAAAATAGAACAATGGTATTGCAAGCTGATTACGTATGGCATAATGTTGATCACACAAATGTTGAATCGGGAAGTTTTCCTTTTTACTATGGTTTAGGAGTAAGACTAATATTTTTGAATGAGCCTAAATTTGGCATAAGAGTTCCCTTTGGGTTAAATAATCAATTTACTAATGCACCTGTTGATATTTTTGTTGAGCTCGTTCCGATTCTCGACCTTACACCATCAGCAAGTTTTAACTTAGGTGCTGGTTTAGGTGCACGTTTTTGGATTAATTAGTTTTTATAAAAAAATAGCCCAAGATCAGGCGACCAAGGGCTACGCTTCCTTAAGTGTTAGGTATGGGGGAGACCTGAACACAGAAGCTATTTAACCTATTGTAAACAGTAAATAAATTAATACCAATAAAAAAGTAAGATGAATAATTATACTCTGGAGATTTTTTTTGTTTCTTTTAAAAAATATTCCTTCCATTTAGACCTCCAGTTTTTTTCTAAACTTAAATCTAATTCATTATAAAAGCAACATTAAATATTGTTTTTTCTCTTTTCCGCTAAAAACTGAAGAACTTAATTAAAAAATGCCTGTTTAATGATCCCTAGCGGTTTGTAATACATGAAAAAATGGCTTTCTAAAGGATGATGTTGGAAAATTTGGAGTGAGGGGGGAACCTGGATCTACTATTTTTTTACCAAAATTGTTTCCTACTCTATTAGCATTTATGCGTGTGGATATCTTCCTAACCTTTGTTGAATATTTTTATTTCCTTTAATAAGGGATTCTACTTGTCTTTTTCACTGAAAATTAAGATTTTCATTTGAACACCTTAAAAGAACTATTGAGTATGATTGGGCAAATAATTTCTCACTATAAAATCCTTGAGAAACTCGGCGAAGGCGGAATGGGTGTGGTTTATAAAGCTGAGGATACTAAACTTGAAAGAGAAGTTGCAATAAAATTTCTGCCCAAACACATTTCATCAAACTCAGAAGAAAGAGAAAGATTTAAGATTGAAGCCAAAGCCGCAGCGTCTTTAAATCATCCCAACATATCAACAATTTATTCAATAGAAGAGTTTGATTCAGAAGTATTTATTGTAATGGAATATATAAATGGAGAAGAATTAAAAGATAAAATAAGAAGTGGTCCGGTTGCCAAAATGGAAGCTGTTAATATTGCAATCCAAATAGCAGAAGGTTTAGAGGCTGCACACAAAAAAGGTATTGTTCACAGGGATATAAAATCCGGCAACATTATGATTACCAAAGATGGGAAAGTGAAGATAATGGATTTTGGTTTGGCAAAGGTTGGTAAAGGTACGCAATTAACAAAGATGGGTTCCACTGTTGGAACAATTGCCTACATGTCACCTGAACAATCCGGAGGTGATGAAGTTGATAGCCGTGCAGATATCTGGTCTTTTGGTGTTGTTCTTTATGAAATGCTGACGGGAAAAATGCCATTCAAAGGAGATTATGATCAGGCGGTTATCTACTCCATTCTGAACGAGGAACCGGAAATACCTGAACAGCTTCAGGGCAATCTGAGGGAGATTCTCAAAAAAACATTGGCAAAGAATCCTGATGAGCGTTACCAGACGGCAGGTGAACTTGCAGAGGACCTGCGTAGAATAAGTGAAGGAAAAACCATAAAGAGGACAGTAAAACAGTCAAAGCTTCCATGGATGATTACAGGAGCACTGGCAATACTCATTATAGCCTTATTGTATCTTTTTATGCCATCTTCAAACAATGTTAAAGGAATAGAAGCAGTTAAAACAATTGCAGTTCTTCCGTTCATAAATATGAGCTCGGATCGTGAACAGGAATATTTTTCCGATGGCCTTACTGAAGAGCTTTTGAACTATCTTGCAAAGAATCCCAACTTACGTGTTACTTCCCGCAGCTCTGCATTCACATTTAAAGGAACCAAAGATGACATAAAAACCATCGGTGAAAAGTTAAATGTAAAACACATTTTGGAAGGGAGTGTACGTAAATCAGGTAATACAATTCGTGTTGCAGTACAGTTAATTGATGTGCAAAGCGATGCTCACCTGTGGTCTGATACTTATGATGGGACATTAGAAAATATTTTTTCCGTCCAGGATAGTATTTCAAAGGAAGTAGCAGAAGCATTAAAAATAACTTTAGACCGGGAAGAATCTGCTAAACACCAAAATGAAACTGATCCCGAAGCTTATAATTCTTACCTAATGGGAAAGTATTTCTTTAATTTGTTAGATAAAGAAAGTGTCGAAAAAGCGATTCGATATTACCAGAAAACGCTTTCAATTGATCCCGGCTATTCGCCGGCAAGAATAGGCCTTGCTAATTGTTATATGCTGCAGGCTGACTGGTCCTACATTCCCATTGATGAAGGTTACCGGAAAGCAAGAAGAGAAGTAATGAAGGTTTTGGAATCAGGGAAAAATCTTGCTATGGCTTATTCACGAATGGCACTAATAAAACATTCTTATGATTGGGATTTTGAAAATGCAAAGGAATTATATGAAAAGGCATTGGAACTTGAGCCAAACAATGTGGGTATTTTAAGGCAAGTTGCAAGTTTATCTGCTTCACTTGGTGATTTTACAAAAGCAATTTCTTTAATGAAAAAATCAATTGATTATGATCCTGTAAGGGCTTCTGCATATTACAACCTGGGCTTTTATTATTATTGTGCTGGAAGGTTTAACGAAGCAGAATCTTTTTTAAGAAAGTCTATTGAATTAAACCCGGCATTTCCGGTGGTGCATGCATTTCTTTCCCGGCTCTATCTATTGAGGGATAATCCGGATTCTGCATTGGTAGAAATAAAAATGGAGAAAGAGCCCGTATGGCAGTTAACCGGCTTAGCAATCATACATCATAAATTAAAAAACAAAAAAGAATCGAATGAATATCTTGCTAAATTGATAAATGAACACTCTAATACTTCTGCATTCCAGGTTGCAGAAGTTTATGCTTTACGTGATGAAAAAGATAAAGCATTTGAATGGCTGGAACACGCTTATAAGATTAGAGATGGAGGGCTTACAAATATGAAAGGTAATCATCTTCTTCAGAATATCGAGAAAGACTCTCGCTATGCAGCATTTATGAAGAAAATGAAATTGCCTTTGTGAATTAGTTATTTGTCATTAGTCAATGGTCATTTCGCCAAAGGCGTACAAGTAAGTCATTGGTTGTGGTTTGTAATAGAAATAGGATACGAGAGGCAAAACGAATATAGATTCTTTAGAGATCGGTCTGAAAGAAAATTATTAATGAGTCTTAAATAAAAGAAGAAAATTAGAATTACAAAATGATAGAACAAAATAGATGGAAATAAAAAACCTTATCAAATTATTTAACCTTAGTATCATGAATAATTGTTAACATTTTTAACCTTATTACCTTATTAAAAATATCTAAATAAAAATAGAATATAATAACATATGTACACTTGCAGATGAGTACAAAACATATACCGAATTTTATGTTAAAAACATTGCAGATACAACAATAAGGTAATAAGGTTGTAATATTTAGAGTAATCATTGCTACTAAGGTTAAAAAGTCAATAAGGTTTACAATTATTTTTCATATTATTTTTTAAAAAACATAAATAATGATTTATAAGAACCTGAAATGATTGGTCAAACAATTTCACATTATAAAATTTTAGAAAAGCTCGGCGAAGGCGGAATGGGTGTAGTTTATAAAGCCGAAGATACAAAACTAAAACGTGAAGTAGCAATTAAATTTCTTCCACATTATATCTCTTCAAATGAAGAAGAAAAACAAAGATTTGAAATAGAAGCACAAGCCGCTGCCTCTTTGAATCATCCGAACATAACTACCATTTACTCAATAGAAGAAGTTGATGACGATGTTTTTATAGTTATGGAGTATATTGATGGAATTGAACTAAAAGAGAAAATCAACCCTCCTTCTTCCCCTCCCGAAAAGATCCGGCAAAGCCGGACGGGACAGGCTCTTTCAGAAAGGGGGGACACAGGGGGGTTACCAACTGATGAAGTAATTAATATAGCAATTCAAATTGCAGAAGGCTTAGAAGCTGCACATAAGAAAGGGATTGTACACAGAGATATTAAATCGGGAAACATAATGATTACAAAATCAGGAAAAGTAAAAATTATGGATTTCGGATTAGCTAAAGTTGGTAAAGGAACACAACTAACAAAAATTGGTTCCACAGTTGGAACAATTGCTTATATGTCACCTGAGCAGGCAAAAGGTAATGAAGTAGATCATCGTACAGACATATGGTCATTCGGAATTGTGCTTTATGAAATGTTAACCGAAAAGCAGCCATTTAAAGGAGATTATGATCAGGCAGTAATTTATTCTATTCTTAATGAAGAACCGGATTATTCAGTGAATATTTCTTCTGAATTAAACTCAATAATAAATAAAGCACTTTCAAAAGAACAGAAAAGCCGGTATCAAAATATTAGTGAAATGCTTTCTGATTTAAAAGAAGCAGAGAACGAATTATCTCTTAAGTCGTATTCACATTCAACAAAGACAAAATCATTTGCTAAAAAGAAAAGTAAAAAATGGTTTGTTCCTGC
>CAZECH010000259.1:0-4747 GCA_964510675.1 uncultured Ignavibacteriaceae bacterium | reverse complement strand
TTTTCGGCAAAGGAAAATTCCTCGCGCACGACGGGTCCAAACGGGTCTGCGCCAGAGTGTATGTTCCAGGGTCCGAAGGAAAAGCGGTAATTTGTGGGCACAAGATACTCCTGAGTTTAGAAAGATAGAAGATTAACCAGCCAGGCCTTTGATTTGTTCGTGTATGCTGTTGGCTGCAAGGTAATCTACAAGGCCTGGGGTGATTTTTATGGGATGAATAACCTGCTCTACATATTGACGAGTGTTGGCACAACCAAGCCGATTGAACAGCCTATCGAACTGCGCTTCCCACACCGCCGAGAGTTGGTCTTTGACATCTGTTGGCAGATTCCACGCTGCGGCTTTGAACGGGGCAAGCGCGTGCATTTGGGTGTTGTGATGGAATTGCTCGTCGGTCATGTCGGGCGTGCGCTCGGTGACGTGATGTTCGTCCAGCCAGGCAAACATTTCACGTTTCAACTCGAGAGGGATGTAACGGTAGAAGGTGGTCATGAATGCCGTAGCAAGATGAACTTCAACCGCACCGTGTTTGACAAAATGATTGAAGAGTTCTACGGGCAAGGTGGACGCGCCATGCTGCACCGCTCCACCCGTGCCATAATCCTCGCGCGCTACCTGGCCCAATTTTCTCAAAGCCTCGAAGTCAATGTTAATTTTTGCCATCGAGCCATCAGGCAGGACAATCCCTCCATGTGCTGTGCCGGTATGAATGCTGACCTTGCTCAAGCCAGCTTGATTCGGCGCAAGCGATGCAAAGGTTTCGTTGAATAGATTCATATATGCGCGTAATTCTTCCACTGTGGAAACATGTCCACCAACCTCACCAATCTCGCCGCCGATGGAAATGGTCACACCCTGCGGCTGGACTTTGCGAACGTGCGCGGCCAGTTGCGCCGAGAGCGTAGCGTTTACAGTTTGCTGTTCTGGCACAGTTGGTTTCGACAAATCTACAAGCGTGCTGGTGTCCACATCAATGTTGAAGTAGCCTGCTGCAACTGCTTCGGTAATGAGATTTTCAACGGCCGTCTTTTCCTGCTCCAACGGCAAACTGGCAGAGACTTGAAAATGATCGCCCTGCAAAAAGAGCGCGCCGCGATAGCCTTCGGCAATGGCTGCTGCCATGATGCTGGCGGCATACTCGGCAAGCGATTGACCCGTCCAGTCGAGTTCGACGCGGGCGAGTTCAAAGATCATCGCAGACGCATCCACTTTGTGGGCGGAGCGGAAAACAGCACGGGCGCAGTCGAAGGGCAAAGCGCGCAGGTTGAAGGCGGGAGTCGTCCAGGCGGCGGAAAATGCCCCTCGTCCGCGCGCCAGGTATAGATCATGGATGGAGGCGGGAATCACATCCAATGCCAGCGCGGCTGTGCGAATCAAGTATCTGGCT
This sequence comes from uncultured Ignavibacteriaceae bacterium, assembly GCA_964510675.1. Lineage (GTDB taxonomy): Bacteria > Bacteroidota > Ignavibacteria > Ignavibacteriales > Ignavibacteriaceae > RBG-16-34-14. The sequence continues at coordinate 3,360 of CAZECH010000259.1, read as the reverse complement.
TTCGCCGCGCGTTCTCCCCCATCCAGCGCAGAGACCTGAGCGAGTTTGTATATATTGGCACGCAGGACGGCTTCGTTAGCTACGATGACGGTTTCGCCTTCCACATGCAGGCTGTTTTCGATGAGATCTAATAATTCGTTCATTTTCTAAAATCCAACAGTTCAAAGATTGTGCCGAATTGCGCGGCGCAGTCCATGCAGGCATAATGACCTTCCTCCCAACCGCCGAACTGAATGACAGGGAAGTCTTGGAGGCTTAGCTTTTTGCCAACTTGGAGGAGGTCCATATCATTATAGAACATTGGTTGGAAGACCACAACACCATTCGACCCCATGAAGTTTTACAGGATTTGCCGCCCGGACAATTTGTCCTTGAAACTGCCTGACTGCGAGCCTGTCTATTTCCAGTTGGCATAAGAATGGGAGGTTGACACTCTCAGGGAAATATTCGGTGAGAGTAAAACAGTATGATACTGCTTCAATTCGTTTTACCTCACAATTCCGGGCAGATGACGGAAATAGCCGGCACAGAATGAGCAGTTATTAGTGCCAAATCGGATAATTCCAAATTTCACACATAACGTACGATGGAGGTAATGTGCGGCTTTCGTGCTGTCTCAATAGATTTGTCATTTGAATACTATAAGTGAGATACCAGGTAGTCCGTGGGTTGGTTCTCTTTCCTGTTTCAGTTTGCAGATCCAGTTTTTTTCTGATATTTGCCCGATGAAAGTCTACGGTTTTATTGGATACTACCAGGGCTTTGGCTATCTCACGGCTTGTTTTCCCTTCCTTAATGAGGGAGACAATTTGCAATTCCCGCGTTGTTAGTTTTTCAAGAATGGAAGATCGATTTTTCGTAATTGGGTAAACGATTTCTTCTATCAATGTTTCTACCAGATTCACTTCATTAACGTCTGATCTCGCCTTCAGGTAGTTGAGGGATGGCCTGATGAACCTCTCAAAATTTTGGGTGATAGTTTCTTCTAATTGGTCCCGCTCCAATTTTCGTTGTGCTAATAGCTGAGAGATAGCTGCATTTATTCTCTCCAGGGATTGGTATTGGTCCATAATCACGTTGAGATCATGCTCAAGTTGGTATTGATATGAAATATCACGCACGTACTCTAAAACTCCCACTAGATCGTCATTCGCATTCATAATTGGGATTGCGAATAAATGCTGCCAGCCTCTATCCCTGCCAGCCTGGGAATATTTCATAATCCCGACATGTGGTGCTTTCTTGCTGATCGTATTTAGTATGGGACAGCTGTCGCATGGTTTGGTTCGGTTATGGTAAACCTGATAACACTTTTCGCCGATAAAATCCCCGCTGATCGAGTACCAATATTTCATAGTGGTATTTACATATCTCACGTTCAAATCCGTATCAAGAATACTCACCCCATCCTGGATACTATTCAACGCAGCGAGAAGTACATTCTTGCTGCGTAGCAAATCCCCACCAGTTTCAGTATTCGGATCCAGACGAATGATGGGATTGAAAACCCATTTGACCGAAGCAGGTCGATCAGCTTCAACTTGGTTACTCTGAATTGCAGAGTTTTGATCGTCTCTGTAAGCGCCGCTAACCGTTTTCATAGATTCCATACCTCTGTTCTGGTTCGTTGTTATTGGAACTACTATAGGATGGTTATTTACTGCGGATATGTCTCTACAATTATACTAGGATTCACCTAGTATTCTTATGATACTAATCTTGGGTTATTTTAACATGTCATGTTTACTATAATTATAAATGGCGGGATCGGCGAATCCGGTCCATGTAAACAGTTTGGTGAATTACCTATTTTCCAAGGAGAAAACATGACCGGTCAATATGCTTTAGTTACACCCATCAAGATTGTGAAAAAGACTGCCGTAAAGCGTTTGGTGATTAACGCGATGGAATGTTTCGATTCCGACAAGGAAGGGAACCCCACAGAGCGGACCTATGAGCGCTATACCAACCTTTTCAACGGAAGGGCTGGGTTGGTCGATCTGGAAGCGATCACTGTTACTTACGAAAATCGAGGCCGCGAATCGCAGCTTAGCATAATGCCGCATAACGAGCCAGCATTAGCGAAATTTGTTTCATCCTTACGGAAAGTCAACGATAAGACACTCTTCATCTTCCAGCTGACTCATGCCGGTGAATTAAGCCATCCGGCATTTTCTAAACGAGTGTGTGTAAAGCCCTTAGCTGGATTTGGAGGAGAACTGCTTTCTGAAGAAGATATTGAACGAATCATGGGTGAGTTTGTTCAGGCCGCCAAGATTTGCCATCGGGCTGGAGCAGACGGTATCGATTTAAAGTTGTCTCACGGTTATCTTGGCTCGCAACTGCTTCGTCCTTATAATGACCGCAAATGGAAATATGGCGGTAGCTGGGAAAATCGCAGCAGGTTCGCCTTTGAATTAACCGAAAGGATAGTTCGTGAAATCAATGACCCTGATTTCCTTATCGGATCCAAGGTTTCGGTATGGGAAGGATTCCCCGGGGGATGCGGTTCTGCTGGGCCAGATACTGCCGTCATGGATCTCACCGAATCGATAGCTCTAGTTAAAGGTCTTGAGGAACGCGGCGCATCGTATATCCTGCAATCTGCGGGCAGTCCCTCCATCACTCTGGCGCTTTCTCAGCCTGACAAGAAGATTCCAGATTATGTGTACCTGCACCATACTTTCTCTAAGGCACTCAAAGATAACTTAAAGCCAGAGACGGTAGTCATCGGCTCCGCATATTCCATATTTCGGGATGGAAAAAATGCCCTTCAAGGAGTTGAAAAAGAGAAAAACACGTTGCTATACTGGGGAGATAAAAACATTAACGATGGTGTTGTTGATATGGTTGCCCTTGGCAGACAGTCTTTGGCTGATCCATTTACCCCGGCGAAACTTCTTGATGGGAAGGAGAATGAGGTGAATTGGTGTACAGCGGATGATCACTGTATTGAGTTGCTTATCCGCCAGCGAAATGTCGGATGCTGCACCTTCAATAAACCATACACGGAAGCGCTGCAAGAGGTGAGAAAAGAAGAAGGACTTCTCAAGGCGAAGCGTACTTAGTCAATTGTTGTCATTGGATTAAATCAAATGTAGATCGATAATGATTATCGATCTACATTTGATTCTTGAGAGGAAAGAAGCATACATTGTCACCAGGTATTTTTTATTTCGATGAAGAATTATCTAATTCCGCTCTTTTAGAATTTGAAGAAGGGTTGGAAACTCTTATTAATATCCCATTGGTATAAGCGGCTGACCCACCACCCAAGAAAATACCTTGACTTGACAACGCCTTTTGAAGTATTCTTCAACCAGTCAATTGCACTGGAGACTTGAATCCAAGCCTGAAAGC
>CAZECH010000258.1:0-4779 GCA_964510675.1 uncultured Ignavibacteriaceae bacterium | reverse complement strand
CTCTTATCTCTGATTTAGTCAGAAATTTATGTTCAGGAATTTCAAATGGAATGAAAAGAATTTTTCCATCGCCTAATGATTTTAATGTTTTCTCTTTTGGATATTCTAATAAACCTGATTCAGTAAGAAATGGTATCTGCTCGTTTTCAAGATTGTGCTGATCCTTTACACCAGTTGCCCCAAGTACAATTAATTTGCCTCCATCCTTAACGAATTTAATTAGATTATTTTGATTGCCCTGACTCATCAACGGTAAATAAGGAATTATGATCAAATCAAATTGGTTTAGATTTGGAGTTGCAAGATCGTCCTCAACTAAAAAAGTTTGACTAATTCCATTATCAGTAAGAACTCGTGAGGTGCTAAAAGCAAAACTTTGTTCATCTGCCAGATACTGATTTAATGAGGCTAAAATACCGACATTACTATAAAGCTTTGCACCGATTAAATATTCTCGATTATCTGCTAAAAATTTGTAAATATCAGTAGCGCCTTGAGGTGTCTCCCTTTTCTCACGGAATATGCAATGATTTGCCACAGCCTCTGTAATATTAATTTGGGCCATCGCACTTAAACATTTTTCAGTAGGATTTGAGAATATCGGCGGAGTAATTTCTGTAGCGTATACAATAACAGGTTTACCATGTGCAGCAGCCGAAAGAAATTTTAATGCCGGACTATTTGTAATTTTTACTCCATCCTTATTACGGGGTGCCAGGTCCAGATACTCCTGCATTTCAGAATAAATAAAATCATCATAACCATCTCTGGCAAGCATTTCCATGTTACCTGCACTATGATATGCTACCGGGCCATAACCAAAACCGCCAAATACATTTCCGGATATCATAAAATTCAGATTATATTGCCTCGCAACATCTCTCATATGTTTATGAAATTCCGCAACCTGATAACCACGATATGTAATCCACTCCATCCAAAATTTATCGCCGCGTTTTTCAGGTAGCTTAATTTCTGTGAAATCTGATATTCCATATTTTTTGTTACTCACTTCTGTAGGAAGATTATTTTTGAGATAATCAATAAATCCAATACGAGAGTATTTATCATATGAAGTTTCTTCAGCTATGTGTGTCCAGTCAATATATGAACCATCTATACCTGTTTCTGCCTGTGCACGAATCTTCCCTTCCATTAATCGAACGTAAAATGGATTCACAGGAACACCCCAGGCTTCAAATCCTGAATCCGTTTCTTTTCCATAAGGTGCATATCTATAATAAGGAAAAGTTCCATCGGGTCTGACCATCATCCACGTTGTTGGATCTTCTGGTGGTTTTGGTCCAATATAGTCTTCAAAGTCTTGCCAACTCTCGTTATAAAATTTCAGATAGTTGAGCTGATCTTTTGTTGGGATATCTTTATTCGAATTTGAATTACCGTTGAGGGAGGTAGATAAATAACGTAGTACAATGTAGCCATTATCGTGATAGGACTTATTAAACTTTTTTGCTTCAATCATCTTTGTATCAAACTCTTCTCGTGTAACCTCATCAAAGTTTGGTGCACCACTACCAAAAGTAACGGTCATATTATTTTTTCCGAGAAATCCCAAATCCGATTTGTGCCCTAAAATCCAATGTCCCCAATCATAGTTCGGCTTCCATTCCTGCTGTGCAAATATGCTGTTATAAATTAAAATTGATGTGAGACCAATGCATAACGGACTTAATAGTTTTGTCTTTATCATTTTATTCATTCCATCATTTTAATTTTATAGTAAGCTCTTCCTCCCCATCGAAAGGATCAATCGTAATCAAATAACTATTTCCTTCTTGTTGAGCAATCATTTCTTTTTCGTCAAATGTGATCGAATTTATTTTCTTAGTTGAAGAGAATTGTAATTGATTGAGAATACTATCATTTACACTGCTTAACCTTAGAACAATAACATTTTCGTTTTCCGAAATATTAGTAATTCTCATAGTCGAACGCGAGAATGATAATTGATTTGATTTTAGCTTTCTCAGATTAACTGTGCGGTTTGTAGTTACATAACCATGCAGTTCATTATCACCTCTGTAATTCCATTCAAATCCATCAGCATCAGTCAATAAGAAACCATTTGGAACGTAAAAGATAAATTTTGCTTTGCTTCTTGTTAACAAATTTAAAGATATGTCATGCTGGTTTTTTTCTATTTCTGGCATTCTTTTCGAAACATAAATAAGATGTGGCTCATCCGGATTAATATCACCTAATATTATTTTAATATCCGCAGTTGTTCCTGAAAGATTAGGAAGGATTACTACATCTTCATTAAAAGCATAGTGTTCATCTCCATCTATAAAAACCTTTCTAATCTTTTTAGATGTATTATTAATGCGAATTCCCATTCCACCTGTAAATAAAAATGCTGAATCCAAACCAACATCACTGATATCTAAATTTATATTTATTTCATTACTGTTTACTGACCAACTATAATTTGATTGTGCCATTATGCAGAGCTTGTACCTTAGATCTTCAGGTTCGGGACAATAAATATTACTGTTCGTAAATTTAGTTTTTATCGCATCATACATTGCAATATTACTTTCATTAACAACTCGTTCTTTGCCATACTGTGGTTGAGAAGTAATAGAGTAGTCATGCCACATTTGATTAAATATTACACCTCGCTGGATATTCTTATACATATGATCAAATATATTCTCTTGGTATGCTGTAATTTGTTGAGTAGTATAACTCCAGGTTGGATCGTAAAACCACTGATAATCAGGTGATGGAGTATTTTCCAAAACTACAAAGTTTTTTTGGTTTTCATTAAACCAGGTAAAATTTCCATAACCAATAGGCATATCCTGTTCAAAACCATGAGTCATATAAAAACCAAATCGTTTAGCTACCTGGTCGTAATCATTCATATGAATTGTGTTTCCCGGATTAATAAAACAATTCACTTTCCCGATATCATATCCGTAATCAGACATATTGAATTCTATCTCATGAATAGCATCATCAAGTTCTTCCTTCCATCGGTGTTCATTCATATCCTGATCGATGTTATGAAATTTACTATGCGTACCAATTTGACCGCCCACCATTTCAATTTTTTTCCCTAATGGAGCTAAGTCCTGCCATCCGGCGCTTGTTGCTGTGCTGGAAACCCAGGCATAAAGCGGTACAACACCGGATTCATTTGCAATGTTTATCAGATAATTAATTGTCTGAATTTGAGCATTTAAATTTCCGCTGGCATCAGCATCAAGACGTATTATAGCAGTAAGATCAGCATTGGATACTTGAAGAGAAGGAATCGGCTCGTAATCAGGATCGTATACCGCCCAATAAAGAGTTTCTATTAATACGTTATAAATTTGATTTTGATAAAATACCTGAGGTTGTACATTACGAAAGAATGAAGCGACACTGGACCAGGTAGCGAAGTCATTTACAAGTATAACTCTATTGTTCTCATTGTAATTTACAGAAAGAAATGGATACGATTCTTTTTCGTCTGTAACTGCAAGTAATACATTTGCGTTTTGTTCAAAACTTTGGATGTTCAATCCACCCGCTATATGTTGAGTAATGAACTGACCTTCACTAAAATTTCTTGTTATAAAATGATTTTTATTTTTTACCTTTACCCTGAAATTAGGATCGCCATTAAAACCAATAAATTTAATTCCGAGAATTTTATCTAGTTGTGAATGATCTCTTTGTTTTGTGTTTTCATCATAATGACCCAATGGTCCGTCCAATATAAGATTTCCACCACCCGCAAGATATTTTTCTAATACTTTTTGAATTTCCTGATAGGCACCATTTGTTAAATATGCACACTGACTAAAAATAAGACAATCATACTTTTCTAAATTTTGAGAAATTGATAAGTCTTCAATGAAGAAACAGTCATACGGAATACCAGCAAGATTAACAACTCCTCCCCACCCGTGTGCTGACATTTGCGTTACTCCCCAGTGATGCGTAAAACTATTTTTACTGATTACAATTCCAATGCGGGGCTTTTCAAAATTAATTTGCGAAAAAGAAGATTCAATAATAATAATTACAACCACAGTCAATTGCAGAAGTTTATTCATTTACTTTTACCCTTTTGTGTTTTTATCATTGAATGAATACAATTATTACTTATTTCTTGATTGCTTTGGGGATTAAAATCAGAGAATAGATTTCCTACCACTTTTGTTCTTATAAAAAGGAAATAACATAGTCTTAATTAATTGGGACAGCTTTAATTAAAAAATATTTATTGAAGTTAAAATTTAATTTTGCTGATTTACCATCAACATTAGAAATAAACCGATCATTTACGTAATCTATTATCTTATATGTTTTATTTTCTAATCCTCTTAGTTCTAATTCACCATTCCAATTATTGGCATAAAAAGCATAAAACAAAGTATCCCCTTTTTGGACGGTATGGGTTTCAGGTTTATCATATCCGATGTCATACAATTCACCTCTGTAGTCAGCATTAGAAAGCGAGTTATCATAATAAATATCCAACCATTTTTTCCAAACAACTTCTTTTTCTTTTGTTAGTAAATGATTTTTATGATCCAGACGATCCGTTGGATATGTAAATTTAGTCCCTACAATTCCACCCACACCAACAGTGGAAGCAAAATCAGATCCGTTATCACTTAATTCGACATGGTCTCCAAAATAAGGGGAGTTTGAACCCATTAGGGCTTTAAGTGTTTTACCTTTTAATCTAATCTGCCAGGAAGAAATAGGATCTGAACTAACTGTTTGATTCATGTAATGAAGATTATAAAATGAATATGA
>CAZECH010000257.1:0-4791 GCA_964510675.1 uncultured Ignavibacteriaceae bacterium | reverse complement strand
GACATATTGAATAACATTATTCAACAAAAATCATTTCAGGGTAATGCAAAAAGAGAACCAACAAAAAAGTTGCGTTTTTTTTCTGAATGAGGGTGATTAGAGATTTTTATGTTGCAATAGTGCAACTTTGAATTTTATAAGTTAATTTTAATATTATTTTCTTTACGGATTAGTAATGAAGATTAAAAAAACAGAGCCTCAACAAGTCTATTCCAACATTATCCTTGACAGTATTGCCGACGGTGTTTTTACAGTCGATGAAAATATGAGGATAACTTCTTTTAACAGAGCTGCAGAAGAGATCACCGGAATAAAGCGGCGTCAAGCTATCGGTCAATTTTGTTTTGAGGTTTTGCGGGCAAATATTTGTGAAAAGTCGTGCGCTTTAAAATGTTCATTAAAAACAGGCAAACGAACAATTGACAGACGTGTTACAATTCTCAGATCGGACGGAACAGAAGTACCGGTCAGCATTAGCACTTCTATCTTAAAAAATAAAAAGGGAAGGTTTGTTGGTGGTGTTGAATCGTTCAGAGATTTATCAACTATTGAAGAATTGAGAAAGGAAATCGAAAAGAGTTATACTTTTGAAGATATTGTTTCCAAGAATTATAAAATGTTGCAAATCTTTGATACCCTGCCTATAATTTCGCAAAGTGAAAGTACAGTACTTATTGAGGGAGCAAGCGGAACAGGAAAAGAATTATTCGCCCGTGCTGTACATAAACTAAGCGGAAGGAAAAACGGACCATTCGTAGCAATTAATTGCGGGGCTTTGCCCGATACACTTCTTGAATCAGAACTCTTCGGCTACGTAAAAGGTGCATTTACAGATGCTAAAAAAGATAAACCAGGTCGTTTTGCTCTGGCAAAGGGTGGTTCAATATTTTTGGATGAAGTTGAAAGCCTGTCCGTATCGGTTCAGGTAAAACTACTGAGGGTATTACAGGAAAGAGAGTTTGAGCCGCTTGGAGGAACCACACCAGTTAAAGCAGATGTTCGTCTTATTGCTGCAACAAAAGAGGATCTTGCAAAACTTGTTAAGAAAAACAAATTCAGAGATGATCTTTTTTACAGGCTGAATGTTGTGAAAATAAATCTTCCTTCTCTTCTTAAAAGAAGAGAAGATATTCCGTTGCTTGTCAATTACTTTATTGAGAGATTCAACGGGAGAATGGGTAAATCAATTACAGGTGTTTCTGCTAATGTTATGGAACTATTAATGCAGTACGATTATCCCGGAAACGTACGCGAACTTGAAAATATTATAGAACATTGCTGTGTTATGTGCCAGAGTATAGAAATTAATTTAAAGCATTTACCGCCCGAACTACCTTTAATGAGTAAAGAAGTTCAGAGAGAGTCACCAAAGGGCACACTTCCTCCATTTAAGGAAGCGGAGCGCAAACTAATACTTGATACACTCGAAAGAAATAACTGGAGTAAACTGAAATCTGCACAAGAGCTTAATTTGCACAGAGCTACTCTTTACAGGAAGATGAAAAAATATAACCTGGCGTAGTTTTCCCCGTTGCATCATTGCAACATAGTGCATTTTACCTGATACATATCTGCAACATTTCGAAACTACTTCCCTTCGTTATTTTTCCCACAAAGTTTCATATAAGCAAAACCAGAAGCATTTGAAAGTATTTCAGAGTTCTGGCAGGCGAATTGAATTGTTGGATTAGTTAAAACAATCAATTCTAAAATCATTAGAATAAAATTATGAAAACAATCGCAATGTCTGTTTTCGGAAACAGGATATCATCACGGCTGGACGTATCTGAAAAACTAATGATTGTAAATGTTGAGAATAATTCAGTTAAAAACAGAAAAATATTTCACCTTGATAATGAAGATACTTTCAAAAAACTCGATACCCTGATTCAGCTTAAACCTGATGTGTTAATATGTGGTGGTCTTACAAACCTTTGTAAAAAAAAGCTAAGCAATAATAAAATCAAAGTAATTCCCTGGGTGCAAGGGAATACCGAAGAGGTTTTGAATCTATATTTAAACGGAACACTCACTGAGAAAACCATGAGAAAATTAAATGATGACATATGGAAAATTTACTAACTAATAAAATTGAAATTTCCAAAGATCATTTTTCACACCCGGTAAGCATACAAAAGCAACCTGCCATTCCCCAAAATATAGTTTCCCAGGTTCAATTTCTTATAAGCCGGACTGATGAGCTTAAAACTGTATTAAGAGAGATCGATGAAATATTAAATAGAATAAAAGAAGAATCATTAAAAAATTTCTCTTCAGAGAGATAAAGAGTGATGGTAGAATTTTTAAATGTTTTTAATTCAACTAAATCCTGGAAGTCAAATTTGATATTCCTGCACCACTCAGAATATCTGAAACACATAAGAAATAATGTCTTTAGAAAAGAAAGTATGAATATTAAAAATCTCGCCTCAGAAGAGGCAGAAAAAGGATTAGAACAGATGGAAGGTGTAATTAAAGAGAAAGGCAAGATAAGATTTCTTTATTGCCCTCGTTGCGGTTTAAGAAAACCAGATTCTGAAATCCTTGGATATTATGGCGGTTTTTGTCCATCATGCGGGGGCAGAATGGTTATAGAAGAACCTTTACTTTATAAAATAAAAAATTCTTAAAGGAGTAGACAATGGCTTATATGATAACCGAGGACTGCATAAATTGCGGTGCCTGTGACCCCGAATGCCCTAATAATGCTATTTCACAAGGTGAGCCTGTGTTTGTAATAGACCCCAACCTTTGCACTGAATGTGTGGGATATTATGATGAACCCCAGTGCATCAGCGTTTGTCCGGTTGATTGTATAGTACTGAATTCTGATTTTGTAGAAACAAAAGAGCAACTGCTTAAGAAGAAAGAATCAATTAGTAAAAATTAATTGATATCGTAAGAACAAATATTGCTTAATCCTCTTTATGATCACAAACTAAATCTGTTTCATTTTTTAATTCACCTTTAATAAATTTTTTCACAGCATCATCAATTAATTCAACATCAGTAAAGAGTGTTGTAATACTATGCTGTTTCAGATCTTCCACCACTCTCCAACCGCCGCCGCTGGAGATAAGATAACCGCAATCTTTTAAACCATTGATTAAATGTTCGTGGCTATGCCTTCCTTCACCTTCTCCATGATGATGATGTTCACTACTTCTTCTGTGATTTGTAAATTGATTTTCCCTTAATTCTTTGTGAATAATTTTTTCGCCGTCTAATTCAAAAACCATAAATGCTTTACATTTTCCAATATGACCTGTTACTCTAATTTGATCATTGGTTGCAATTGCAACTTTTCCTGTAAACTGGGATTTCTCGTCGTTTAACATTTTTATTCTCCTTTAATTTTAATTTTGCTTAATTCTTCCTCATTAATTTTGATAGCTTTCCCATTTAAAATTCCATCAGTAACTTTTCTCCTTGCTGACTCTACAATTCGTCCGAATGTGGCTCTTGAAATTTTCATTTCTTTTGCGGCTTCTTCGTGAGAGTAAGCAAGTAAATCCGCAAGCCGGATGGATTCAAGTTCGTCACGATCAAGAATTATTTCTTCTAATTCATAAACAGGAATTCCACGCGGCTTGAAATAATTTGCTGAAGGATTACAGCAAACTCTTCGGAATTTTCTTGGTCTTGGCATAATTGAATAATTATAATCCTTTTATTAATCGTCTTAATTCCCTTGCATGCCCGGCTTCATCAGCAGCCATTTCTTCTAGCTTCATTTTCAGTTCGACAAATCCTAAATCTTCAGCTTCTTTGGAGTGCTTCAGATAATTTTTAACATCACCTTCTTCCATTTTCAAATCAAGTTCAAGCATATCCTTCAGTTTATCTGGCTTGTCAAAAGCTTTCGGAACTGTAACCGGTTCTCCGCCAAGATCAATTATTACATCTGTTAAAAATCTTGCATGTCCGAGTTCATCTGTAATTTCACTTGTGAACATTTCCCTTAACTCTATACCGAGTAAGCCAAAGGATTTTCCAGCCTGGTAATTATAACGGATGACTGTACCTAATTCGGCTGCCAAATCCTCATTTAATCCTTTAATAAAATTTTCTTTAGACATGTTTTACTCCTTTAGCTAATTTAAAAGTTATTTATTATGAGCATATGCTCAAAACTAAACAAAGTGTTTATTAAAAGCAATGCAATATGAAATAAATACTTTTTTAAAAGTCTAAGTGGATGGGGAGAAAAAGAGAAATATTTTACAAATTCGATTTATAATAATTGGGCAAGAAAATCCTGTCTCTACAACACACATTTAGTAAAGGTGAGAATAGGAAAGAATTCAAAATTATTTTATGGCTCTTTCAATATCCTCTATTAAATCTTCAACATCTTCAATTCCAACAGAAAGACGAACCAAACTATCAGTAAAACCATATTTTTCTCTTTCTGATTTAGGAACTGAAGCGTGGGTCATTGAAGCAGGATGGCTGATCAGACTTTCAACTCCCCCCAGACTTTCTGCAAGCGTAAAAACTTTTACGTTCTTTAAAAGCTTTTTTACTACTTCAATATAGCCAAGTTCAACAGAGATCATTCCGCCAAAACCGCTCATCTGTTTTTTTGCAAGCTGATACTGCGGATGAGATTCTAATCCGGGATAATATACCTTTTTTACATAAGAAGCTTTCTCAAGATGCTTCGCAATCTTCATTGCATTGCTGTTATGTCTTTCCATCCTTACTGCAAGAGTTTTTGTAGAACGAAGAATTAACCAGCAATCAAATGGAGATGGAACGGAACCAACAGCATTCTGAATATATCGAAGG
>CAZECH010000256.1:0-4815 GCA_964510675.1 uncultured Ignavibacteriaceae bacterium | reverse complement strand
AAATTCAAGAAGAGCATTTTTAGGCAAAGCTGCATCTGTTGCTGCCGTGGCAACAGTTTCCCCTTTAGCCGGTTTTGGAAAAAGTTTTGAAAAGGCAATAGATGAAACAAAAAAGACTTCCGTTCCTTCTGATCTGAAAATTACAGATGTAAAGTGTGGTTACATCCGGGGAAGTCTTTTTGTGAAAATTTCCACCAATCAGGATATTTATGGATGTGGCGAAGGAGTCGATGCTATTGGCGGAACTTATCACATGGTTCAAAACATTGGGAGAAGACTGAGCGGACAAAATCCGTTAAATGTACACAGGATTTTTGAAGAAATCCGGAGAGCAGGTTTTTTCGGTGGGGCACAGGCAGGTATGTATGTTGCCGTCCTTTCTGCCTTTGAAACAGCGTTATGGGACATTGCCGGAAAAGCACTGAATGTCCCCGTTTATCAGTTACTGGGTGGAAAATTTCGCGATAAGGTAAGGGTTTACAGCGACACTGCACTCTACAGGACGAATAATCCTGCACCAAAAGACTTTGCTGATTCTGCTCTTGAAGCCGTAAAAATGGGGTTCAATGCTATTAAGTTTGACATTGATCAGGCGGGCGACCCCGACAGGTTTGACCGGTATAACTGGACTGCCAGCCAGGGTGAACTGCAAAGGATGTATAACCAGTTAGCTGCCGTAAGAGAGGCTGTTGGACCAAAGATTGATATAGCTGTGGATATGCACGGCAGGTATGATTTGAATACTGCCCTGGCTATTTCTAAAAGGGTTGAGCCATTGAACCTTCTGTGGCTGGAAGAACCAATCCCCGCAGAAAATGTAGAAGCATACAGATTGATATCTCAGGAAACAAGTACACCAATTGCTGCAGGTGAAAATATTTATCTGGCTTATGGATTCAGGAAACTATTGGAAATTGGCGGTGTTGAGGCAGTAATGCCCGATATGCAAAAATGCGGAGGACTAGGGGAGGGACAGCGTGTTGCCAACCTGGCAAACTTGTATTACATTCCTTTTGCCCCTCACATGGTTGCCTCATTCCTTGGTGCCATGGCATGTGCCCATGTATGTGTGACAGTACCTAATTTCTTAATTATGGAATGGCAATCTTACTTCCATACCAATCCGATGTTTAAGGAAATAGTCACCTTTGATGAAGGCGACTGGGTAAAGGATAGTTTTATTAAAGTATCGGAAAAACCAGGAATTGGCGTCGATATTAACCAGGAAGCAATGAAAAAATATGCTGTTCCGGGTGTTCCTTTTTTTGAATAAAATAAAACTACTTAACCGGGATCTCAAGTTGCGTTATTGAATGAGCCGGGAAACTGTAATTGCTATTTCACACCGCTATTGGTTATTCTGAAATAGTCACAGGTAACTTCAAAATCACCCTTTGGAGGTTCAGGCGTTTGCATACCCGGCATTCTTGGCATAGTGCGTCGGCCTTCATCTGAACCGTTACATACGATCAGTCCGGCTTTTGCATCATGCAAGTTGATGTCGATAGTCCCTATCCTGTTGAAAATCTTTCCATCCCGGGAATATGAACCCGTAATTGTCATTCCTTTTCGCTCCAGTTTCAGTATCAAAGAATAGTTATTATCGGTAACTATATCTGCCCTTCTGAAGTTTGCTAAAGAAAAGTAATAACCGTTCTTTTCAACGATCATGTCGATCATGCTGGTGGGCGTTCTGAACGATCTCGGATTTGACCGGTAAACAAGCTTCACAAAATTGTCATCATCCTGCCATGCAATCAAACCTCCCTGCTCATTATATGTGGAAGGCTTTCTGGAGAAGGTCACCTTTGTCAGGATTGTCCAATCCGTATTTGCACTTTGAAGCAAAAGGTTCTCGGCTGTATTGGTGGTACCGATCAGATCGCCTTTTTGTCCTTTAATAACCATTGAACCTGGCGATTTTGACAAGCTCCAGTCATTTTTATTCTCGCGAATCCAGTTCCATTGTTTGCCAGGCGTATTATTGTTAAATTCATCACTGACTGATTTAGTGCCGAAATTCACTGAATATTCCTTCTTGTCGACGGTTATATTATCCGTTAAGAAGATTGATGCAGTTCCCGGTACTCCTTTTGCCTGTATCGTCTCAACCATAATAGCCGGGTCAGCCGGGCTCACATTAACCAAAGGCGCCTCGGATGATGCATTTTTCAAAAGAAAACTGTACCCTGTCACAGCAGGATTAAATCCGGGAATACCCTTATTGTTCACGGTAATTGAAGCAGGACTCAGGTTCGGCATTATTTTGACCGGGAAACTGCCGGATTTGGTAATATTATTAATTGTTACATGTGCTTTAATACTTGCTACACCCACTCCCTTTGCGGTGACAAGGCCCTTCTCATCAACAACCGCAACAGCAGGATTATTACTTGTATACATAATTCCGGCTTGGGTAATATCGTAAAAGCTGTCATCGGACATAGCTGCTGTTACAATGGTTTGAACACTTGAACCGTTTTTCAGAACAACGATTCCGCAGTCGGCAACCACCGTTTTAAGAACAGGTATGAGTTTTCCGTCCATGGTAGCGGTTACCGATCCCTTTATATCTTTTGAAGAAGCGCCTATTTCAAATACATATTCTCCCTGGTCGTAGGTGATCTTATTGTTGGTAAGATCCCAGAACCATAGGTCGGCGCAATCAATGTCGATCTGCACAGTCTTTGTCTGACCGGCAGGTATGGTTACCCGTTTGAAGCCTTTCAGTCTCTTGATAGGCCTTTGCAATGATGCAGGACTTTCGGGTGTTCTCATATATATCTGCACAACTTCGTCACCGTCGTAATTTCCTGTATTCTTAACATCTGCACTGATGGTTATTTTATCCTGTGGAGTAATGGTGTTCTTGCTTATCTTAAAATTGCCGTATTCGAAGGTTGTATAGGATAGTCCATATCCGAACTCATAAGAGACTTCCTTGTCAAAATACCAATATGTACGGCCGTTTTTACCGTTGCCACCTCTGAGCGTGTAATCGGTAATGTCGGGTAGATCTTTAACTGTTTTATACCAGGTACTATGCAGCTTTCCTCCCGGATTCACATCACCGAAAAGGATGTCCGCAATGGCATCGCCCTGAGCCTGGCCGTTATAACCTGTCCAGATAATTGCCGGAACGTTTGGAAGATTTTTAAATTCTTCAACTTCAATACATCCCAGTGTCTGCATTACCACAACAGTATTTGGATTGGCGGCTGCCACAGCTTTTATAAGTTCCACCTGGTTACCAGGCAATAAGAGCGTGAGCCTGTCAGATTCTTCAGTGGCAGTTTTCTCATCTGTTCCGACAAACACTATTGCAACCTCAGCGGAGGAGGCCAATGCAATAGTTTCTTTATCAATTTCTTTATCGGGAGCTGCTTTGTAAACAAGGTAGAGTGTCTGAGGACCGTTCAGGCCTAGTTTATTGACTTTCACTTTCATAAGCGTGCCAACACCATAAACGCCCCCTGATCTTGCCCCTGCTGCAACGGTTGCATTTAATGTGGTCAACAGATTCCCTTCCGGTGAACCAACCCTTACCTCAACTATACCTCCATCAATTGGTATATTCAGACTTATTCCTATTGTATCTACATTGGTCAGGTCGATATTGTCGTAGGAAGTCCATGATCCGTCGTCAATGGTTCTGACCTGTTCTTCTGTTCCCATACCTGTGCCGACGGTAATCCCTTTTGATGAAGAACTGTATTTTGTAGCATCGAATTTGGAAACGATCCCATTTGACTTTTTCAATTCAAAACCGGCCACATAAAACAGATTACTTTTATTTGCTGTATTGCCGCCCGAACTATACACCACCTCTGTGGATAATCCTTTCTCAGCAATATATTTCTTAATTCCTGCCAGCGGAGAAACCATATTTTCCTGTGAAGGCCTTCCGGAATATGGACCAAGTTCCACTTTGTCAGCCTGAGGACCGATAAGGGCAATTTTATTGATTCCGGCCGGATTCAACGGCAGGGCTTTCCGATTTGTTTTTACACTAATAGTATTCTTCAGGAGAACAGGAGTTTTTGTGGCAATTTCTCTTGCAAGTGCCTTGTTGGCGGGTGAACCTATCACATTAGACTGTGAAAGTGAAAAAGGGACCATTGACGGTGGATCAAATTCACCCAATCTCATCCTTATAGTAAACATATTCAGCAAAGCTCTGTCGATATCTGCTATAGTGATAAGCTCCTTATTCAAAGCATCAATAGCACTAGTCTGATAAACACTGCCGCAGTCGCAATCAACCCCTGCTTTCAGTCCCTGGGCAACTGCTTCAGCTGCTGTTTTTACATAATAATGTCCGGTATAGATATCTTCAATAGCTGCACAGTCGCCTGTGATATATCCTTTTAAACCATAGGTTCTTCTTGCTATTGTATCGAGGTATAATTTACTGGCTGACGTTGGAACACTGTTTACTGCATTATAGGAAGACATTATTGATGGCAGCTTGTCCTTTTCAATAAGATTTTTGTAGGGTGCAAGATAAAACTCCCTCATATCTCTGCTGTCCATATTAGAGCTGCTCACATGACGGTCGAATTCGCTGTTATTGGCAAAATAATGCTTGCCACAGGGAACAGTTTTCAGATAAGTGGCATCGTTTCCCATCATCCCTCTTACAAAACCACCGGCAATCTGAGAAACAAGAAAAGGATCCTCACCATATGATTCTCCGGTTCTTCCCCATCTTGGGTCTCTGATTGGTTCGACAACCGGCGACCAGTATGTCAGACCGGTCATTACAGGAGAGTTCAGTGCTCTGGCCTCATCCGAAATAGCGCTGTTTTCTCTTTG
>CAZECH010000255.1:0-4842 GCA_964510675.1 uncultured Ignavibacteriaceae bacterium | reverse complement strand
TATCAATAGATTGATCTATATTTCCTTATCATACTCTTACTTAATTTTCTTTAAAATTTAAGATTAAAGTAAGAACCAAAATCAAACAAGAACCTTTTTCAAAAATCTCTCCGATACAAACCTGTCAAGATGTTCCCTGAAATCAGGATGAGCAATATCAATTAAAGAGATTGCCCGCTGGCGAATTGTCTTACCATACAAATCGGCTATACCATATTCAGTAACAACATAATGAACATCGCCTCTTGAAGTTGTCACTCCTGCACCTTGAGAAAGATAAGGAACAATTTTAGAGATTTGTCCATTGCGGGTAGTAGAAGGAATTGCAATAATAGGTTTTCCGCCTTTGCTTCTTGATGCACCTCTTATAAAATCAAGTTGTCCGCCAAAGCCGCTGTAAAACATTGGCCCGATTGAATCTGAACAAACCTGCCCGGAGAGATCAATTTCTATTGCGGAATTTATAGCAACCATTTTTTCATTCTGCGCAATTATAAAAGGATCATTTGTGTAATGTGAAGGATGGAATTCCATTAAAGGATTATTATCAATAAAATCAAATAGCTTTTTAGAGCCAAGTACAAACGAAGCTATAATTTTACCGGGGTGTAAAGTTTTCTTTTCATTTGTAATTACTTCGCGTTCAATAAGTTTTATTACACCATCCGAAAACATTTCGGTGTGAATAC
The DNA here is from genome assembly GCA_964510675.1 of uncultured Ignavibacteriaceae bacterium. Classification (GTDB taxonomy): domain Bacteria; phylum Bacteroidota; class Ignavibacteria; order Ignavibacteriales; family Ignavibacteriaceae; genus RBG-16-34-14. The sequence continues at coordinate 4,153 of CAZECH010000255.1, read as the reverse complement.
CAAGATCTTTCTTCTCAAAAAGATGACCTAAGACAGCTTCAGGTATAGCTCCGATTCCCATCTGAAGAGTTGAACCATCTTCAATCAAACCGGCGATATATTCACCAATTTTCTGATAGATTTCATGATCCTCTTTTGTTTTTCTTTCTTCATATTTTAATTCATTTAGAGGCACATCAACTTCAACACAATAATCTATTTTATCTATATGAATAAACGAATCACCTAAAGTTCTAGGCATCTGAGGATTAATCTGAGCAATAATAATTTTTGCTACTTCAGTGGCGGGTTTAGTACATTCAATCCCCACACCGAAACTGCAATAACCGTATTTATCCGGAGGGGAGACATTTATAATTGCAACATCAATAGGAAGAATTCCTTTATAGAATAAATGCGGAATTTCATAAAGAAATACAGGAGTAAAATCGGCTCTTCCTTCATTAACAGCTTTCCTTACATTGCCGCCAATGAAAAGAGCATTATGCCTGAATCGTCCTTCCATTTTCGGATCAGATGAGTATGGCGAAATCCCAAACGTTAAAATGTGTATTACTTCAACATTGCTCAAATGATCGGAGTTTTCACACATTGCATTTAATAAAACTTCTGGTGTAGCACAACCTGGATGTACATAAACCCTCATTCCGGATTTAATAACCTTAACAGCTTCCTGTGGTGTACAAACTTTTGAATTATATGAATCAATCCATTTCATTTTTTATTCCTTTTTTCCGGCGGAACCACATACCAGTGTTCAGCCGATCTCCACAAACCTGAAAGAATCAGTTCCCTTATATGAAAAAATTCTTTAGGTATTTTATCATAAAGCTTTGCAAAGAGTTCCCCATGAGATAATATTTCTTCTTTCCAGGCTTCCCTGTCTATAGACATAATTTTAGTAAAAAGTTCGGGAGTAAATTCTTCCAGACCCTGCCAGTTCAAATCTTCATATTTGGGAACCCATCCTAACGGGCTCTCGACGGAAAAACCTTCTCCTTTAGCTCTGTCAACAATCCATTTAAGAATTCTCATATTTTCACCAAAACCGGGCCACACAAATTTTCCTTCTTCATCCTTCCTGAACCAGTTAACATTAAATATTCTTGGCGGATTATGAATTGTTCTCCCAAATTGAAACCAATAATTAAAATAATCTGCCATATGATAACCGCAAAAAGGTAGCATCGCCATTGGATCTCTTCTTACTTTACCAACTTCACCTATTGCAGCAGCAGTAGTTTCGGAACCCATTGTTGCTGCCAGGTAAACACCATAATTCCAGTTGAATGACTGATATACAAGAGGAACTGTTTTACTTCTTCTTCCTCCAAAAATGAATGCGCTGATCGGAACACCTTTTGGATTTTCAAATTCTGAATCGGTACATGGGCATTGGCTTAATGGTGCTGTAAAACGTGCATTAGGATGTGCAGCCGGTTTACCTGAATCCACTGACCATGGCTTTCCCTGCCAATCAGTTAACCTTGGCGGAGGTGTTGAAGTCATACCTTCCCACCAAACATCTTTATCTTCCGTCAATGCAACATTTGTAAAAATTGTATTAGCCTTAATTGATGCCATTGCATTTGGATTGGATTTTTCTGATGTCCCCGGTGCAACACCAAAAAATCCGGCTTCAGGATTAATTGCATATAATCTTCCATCTTCTCCTTCTTTTATCCAGGCTATATCATCACCCACGGTTGTAACTTTCCATCCTTTAAAAGCTTTAGGAGGAATTAGCATTGCTAAATTTGTTTTACCGCAGGCACTCGGAAAAGCAGCTGCTACATATGTTTTTTCTTTGTCAGGAGATTCAACTCCAAGAATCAGCATATGTTCGGCAAGCCAGCCTTCATCTCTCGCCATACTTGATGCGATCCTTAGTGCAAAACACTTTTTACCAAGTAATGCATTACCACCATAGCCGCTTCCATAAGACATAATTGATCTTTCTTCCGGAAAATGAGCGATATACTTGATGTCTTTATTACATGGCCAGGATACATCTTTCATTCCCTTCTTCAACGGCATACCTAGCGAGTGAAGGCAATGAACAAAATCACCATCGCCTAAAACATCAAGAACCTTTTTTCCCATCCTTGTCATTATCTTCATATTAACTACAACATAAGCAGAGTCAGTAATCTCCACACCAACATGAGATATAGAAGAACCCAACGGCCCCATACTGAAAGGAATAACATACATTGTTCTTCCTTCCATACAGTTATCAAAAAGATTGTTAAGTGTTGCTTTCATCTCGGAAGGGGCAACCCAATTGTTAGTTGGTCCGGCATCTTCTTTTCTTAAACTGCAGATGAAAGTTCTATCTTCAACGCGTGCAACATCTGATGGATCAGACCATGCTAAGTAACTATTAGGCCTTTTCTTTTCATTCAGTTTTATAAAAGTACCTGCGGTAACCAATTTATTACATAAATTATAATACTCTTTATCACTTCCATCACACCAATGGATATCTTTAGGTTTGCAGAGTGTAACGCATTCATTTACCCAATTGATTAGTTTCTGGTTCTTAACAAATACCGGCTGTTTCATTTCGTTCTATGATTTACTGCTGAATTTTGAATTTAAATTCAGCATTTGATTTTTGGCAAAGCTTATGCCATTAAGCTGAAAAAATTTCTGTTTCTTTAAGTTCTTAAGATAACATCAATTCAAAAATTGATTAACCTAACTCTCTCAAATCCAAGAATGTTTAGCATCCTTTCTTGTAACTGAGAATAAATAAATTAAACGGGTTGAGTGCTATTTGTTAAATATTTCCTTTCATAATACAATCTTCCGATCTCGGCACCAATTATAAAAACAACGGAAGAATAATAAATCCAGAACGCAACTACAACAACCAAAGCATATGCCCCATATATCTGACTAAAAGAAGCATAATTATATAAATAGAAACCAAATAGTTGTTTAGCTGCTTCCCAAAGAATTGCTGCCCAGAATGCACTTATAAAGACTGCTTTCTTGCCAAGTTTTTTCAATGGTACTGCAAGGTATAGAATAGCAAATACTATATAAATCAGACTAAGTGAAATAAGCGTAAGAATAAAATGTTCAAAATATCCAGTTTGAAGAAAACTTAAAAACTCAAAAGTGTTTGCAAACTGAAATATCAAATTGATGAAAGGCATTAATATAGTTGTTACAAAGAAAATCAATAAAACCATAAGGACAAGCGCAAAGTCCCGGAGCTTCCCAAGAATTACATTTACATCTATCTCAACACCAAATACCCTGTTAAGTATTGTTCTCATGCTGCTAAAAAGTCCGCTCGCTGCAAAGAGCAAACCGAATCCTCCTACAATTCCTGCAATGGTTTTATATTGAACAAATTCATCAATTCTTTTAAATATTATAGCTTTCACAAAATCAGAGTACATACCATAAGGAATTATTGTATCAATTAAAGTGCTTATCTGGAATTGAATTGTTTCGGAATCGAGGAAACTTCCGATGACAGAAAATATAATTAACAAAAAGGGGATGATGCAAACAAATAACGAAAAAGCTAATCCGCCGGCAAGTAAAAAAACGTGATGCTCATCTACACGATTGTATATTCCCCCGCCATAATGCTTAATAAAGCTTTTTATTTTTACAAATGATGGGAAGAGATTTAAAAAGAGATATAACTTCCTTAATGATAAATAGATTTTAGAGGATTTTATTTTTTCAATCAGCTTAAGCATTCATAATTCTTGGGATTGTATTGTAGTAAAGGTCAATAAGTTTTTCCAAAGTAAAATTGATTTTCTCATTTAACTTCAGATTATTTCCACCGGTCATTCCTATAAATTTAACAGCTTCTGTAAATACATATTTATAACTTGGAATCAATTCACTAATAGTAATCCAATTACCATCACCAACAGTACCATTCATTGAAAAATATCTAGGATCTCTTAATTTTCCTGTTAACCAAGAGGCACTTAATGAAGAACTCCATATTCCTGCTGATGTGGAATTATCTCTTAATATTCTTGTAGCATTTGATTCTGCTGCTATTGTAATAGAACTAGTTCCAGCATAATCTTGAACAGTAATTGGTACAGAAGCTTCATTAACTATCCAAAATTGATGTCCTTCTCTAAGTAATGTTGCATCAGGTAATTGTAGTATC
>CAZECH010000254.1:0-4846 GCA_964510675.1 uncultured Ignavibacteriaceae bacterium | reverse complement strand
TAAATGATAACAAAGAGAAAATTATAATACCTGAAAAGAAGCAGGAAGAGATAAAGAAAGAAAAGACAATCTGTTTAGCTCATGATATTGAAGCAGGATTAGGGCATATTGATGTTGATTCTGAATTAGTTGAATCTGCAAATAGAAATCATAAGTTATACTTAAAAGAGATGCTGGAGATTGAAATAGATTTAAATATACCAGTTACTTATAATGTAGTTGGCTGCATGCTTAATGAAGTAAGGGAACAGGTGAACGCTAATGGGCATTGTATTGCATTCCATTCATACGATCATGATCTGGAAAAGAAGCAGCTTAATAGATGCAGAGAAATTGATTATAGAATAAAAGGTTACAGAACTCCTCAGTCTAAAATAACTTCTGAACTTACCATAGAAAATTTATCTGTTCATAACTTTGAGTGGCTGGCAAGCTCGGCTGCATCGTTTAAAACAAAGCAGCCGAAATTAGAAGAGGGAATTGTGAAGATCCCTATTATGTTTGATGATTATTCAATGTATAAAGATAAAATAAGTTATCAGGATTGGGAAGATAAAGCGATACAAACTATAGAAGAAAATGATTTTATTGCTTTCTGCTTACACGATTGTTATGCGCAATATTGGCTTCCTCATTATAAAGACTTTCTGGATAAAATCCACAACCTAGGTATATTTAAAACATTCAATCAGGTTGCTGAAGAAGAATTTTTATCTAATGCCTTATAAAATTCCTAAAAGACAAACTACTTTTCATAGACTATTATTAAGACAGTCACTAAAAAAAAATCAGTAATTATAAATAAAAATATTAAATGATAGGCCTATCCGCTGCATTTGGAAATTTAGATCCCAATAAAGACTACATTCAAGTTTTTGAGAATGTCCATCAGGTTGATGGAATCAAGATGTTCAGTTATAAATATTGGGATGAGAAATTTGCCTGTACACTGACAATGAGAGAAGAATTAGCCAGTGAAAAAATGAATTCATGTTTCTGGGAAGATGAAAAGTATGTGGTGTTTATTGATGGATATATTTATCCTCAGGGAAATAGTATTGCAGGACATTATATACTTAAAAGCTGGTTAAAGGGGGGAGCCGATTCTGTAAAAAATCTGAATGGTGAGTATAATATCACTATTTATAATAAAGAAAATAATGAGATAACTTTTTTTAATGACAGATTTGCATCCAGAAAATTATATTATACTAAAAGAAACGATGTTCTATTTGCTGCTTCTGAAAAGAAAGCCATCTTTTCCATCTTAAATGAAAAATTGGAAATATCTGGTTATGGGTTAATTGAACTGTTTGCTCTTTCCCACAATTTGGGGGATACAACTATATTCCATGATATTAAAGTTCTTACACCTGCATCAATCTTATCTTATAAGAATGGAAATCCTACTGTAAAAAAATATTGGGAATTGAACTTCAGAAAAGACTCCCAAAAAATAAGTTCAAAAGGACTTGTTAATCAGATGGCTGATACTTTGAAAGATGCTGCGGAAAAAAAATACAGAGGTCGAAACAATCTTGGGATGGGATTAAGCGGCGGTTTGGACAGCCGTGTAGTTGCAGTAACTGTTCCAACTGATATCAGACCGGTTTTTGCCAGAACTTGTGGAACAAAAAATTCAGGTGAAGTTATTGCAGCATGTAAAATTGCCGAGCGTCTAAGTTTTAATCATTTTGTACATGCTCCCAATCAGATTGAACTATCGAAAATAATCTACCCGATTGTCTGGCGTTCTGAGAGTTATGTTTCTTTCATAAATTTACTTTCGATTGTTACTCATTTTGAACTAAAAGATAAAATGTGGTACAATCTGGGAGGTCATTTTGGAGATGCTCTTACCGGCAAGCATCTGAAGCCTTTTATGTTTTTTCCAAACAGTAAAAATGAATTCATTAAAAAAGTTTTTGAATATTATACTGGCAAGACTTATAAAAATGAACATGACTTAAAAAGAATTTTTAATCCTGTTTTCTTCGAACAGTATTTTAATTCTGTAAAAGAAAATTTTTATAATTCGTTCCGTTCAATTAATTCTGAAAATAATCCTGATCTTTTTAATATATGGGATTTGACTCAGAGACAGGCAAGATTTACTTTTAGTTCCGCTGCCGTTGATAATTATATTTTTCAGAAAATATTACTTTTTACGGATTATGACTTTGTTGACATTATGCTTAATGTAAAGCTTAGTTTGAGATTTGGGCAAATCCTATATAAAAAAATGATAGCCACACAGTTTTCTATAATTAGTAATATTCCGAATTCGCATACAGGCAAGCTAATAAGAGGTTCCATTCTTTCTAATCTTAATGATATGAATGCTCTGTATTATGAAAAAAGAAAGAGCAAAAAAGGAATATATCTCGATGGGGGACCCGGGAAAGGAAATCTTATTAGAAGAGATGAAAAGCTGAAAAAAATGTTGATATTATTCGTAAATGACAGCGCTTTCCCCGCAGATATTTTTTCAAGAACAGGAATCCTGGAAACCGTTGAAGAGCATTATTCAGGTAAAGAAAGTTATGATTATTTATTGGGTACTCTCTTAACTTTTGTTGCTCTCTTTAATCTTTTTATTATAAATAAATATAAACAGATGCCGGATTATGCACACCCCTTTCAGTTCAGCAACAAGATTTAAAAATATATTTGTAATAATTGATATAATCTTATTACTATTTAGCTCCCTTGTATTATTATGGTCAGCATTTAATAATGGCTATCCTTTGGTTTATCCCGATACAGGAGGTTATGTTGATTCTTCTTTTACACTTGAAGCCCCTCTGAATGATAGACCATTAGGTTATGGTTTGTTCCTTTTTTCAGCAAGGCTCATTAATTCTCTTTGGTTTCCGGTGTTTCTGCAATCTCTTATAACTGCTTTGCTTCTTTTCCGTATTGCAATTTTGATTCTTCACAATGTTAAACAAAAAAGTCTTGTAGCTTTTGGCATCATAGTAGTTACAACGTTAACTACTGATATTTCTAAATTTGTAAGCTGGCTGATGCCAGATATTTTTACCAGCTGGCTTTTTTTAGGAGGATTGCTTTTTTTTCTTTCGACGCTGTTAATAGATAATTTTTTTTCTGCAATTGTTATAATAATTTCTTTTACAGTTCATAACAGTCATATTTTTTTAGTTTATGTTTCAATACTTCTCTTACTCTTTTTTTTCTGGAAATTCCGTTCAAAGAACAACCTCGTCTGGCTAAATTCAAAAAAACTTTTGATAATAGTTTTGATTGCTTCTCTTGGACTATGTACTTTAAATTTTATTACAAATAATGGTTTTACTCTGACAATCAACAATTCTGTTTATTTAATAAATAAGCTTGCCTACAATGGCATATTAACAAAGACGCTGAATAAGTATTGTGCAGTGAATGATTGGAAGCTTTGCGCATACAAAGAAGTTATTAAAACTAATGAGGGGATATCAAATTGGTATTTCTGGGCCGATGATTCACCAATGGAAAAATTAGGTGGATGGAAGAAAAATAATGAAAATAAAAACGAATACCAGGAAATTGTATTTCATTCAGTTAAATCTTTCTTTCCTGAAATAGTGTCAAGCAGTTTAAAAGAAACTTATACTCAATTGATCAGTTTCCGCAGTTCCTTTGGTTTAGGCAAGTTCGATGAAAGCGATGCTGTATTCAGAATTCTGCGTAACCGGTTCCCTGGTGAATTCAATGAATATATTAATGGAAAACAGAATGCGGGACACGGAGTGAGAGTGAGAATACTTCCTTTTAATGAAAATATTATACAAGCTTTTTTTTCTGCTGCTTCAATTATCGCTTTATTTATTTTCTTTTATCAAAAGAATTATTTGTTTGCAGGAATCATTTCTGCTCCTATAATTTTTATACTCTTTAATGCTCTTATTGTTGGATTTACTGTTTCAGCTGAAGGCCGTTACCATGGTAAATTACTTTGGATGATCCCTTATTTTCTTTTTTTGTCCTGCACTTTTTTATTCACAAAAAGTTATATTCTTAATAAACTGAAGCTGCAGAGAGAAGTATAGATTAAAAATATTTTATGATGAACAATCAATTTCAAAAAGTTACTATAATTGTTCCCGTTTATAATGCAGAGAAAACTATTAAAGAATGCATTAACTCAATTCTGGAAATTGATTACCCAAAAGAAAAACTGGAATTAATTGTTGTAAACAATTCTTCAACTGACAGAACAGAAAATATTTTAAATGAATTTAAGGATAAAATTAAAATTCTTTATGAGAAGAAAAGAGGACCTGCTGCTGCAAGAAATAAAGGATTATTAAATGCATCAGGTGAAATTATAGCGTTTACGGACTCCGATTGTGTTGTAGAGAGAAACTGGTTAAAAAATATTATAAAGCCGCTTAAAGATGAACAAGTTGGAATTGCCGGTGGTAAAATACTTGCAAGAATTCCTTATAATAAAATTGAAAAATTCGGAGAATCAATTCATGACCATAAATCTGCCATTAATGTTTTCAAACCTCCTTATGCAATTTCAATGAACTGGGCATCAAGGCTCTCTACTTTGAAAAAAATGAATTTGTTTAACGATAATTTTATTAGATGTCAGGATGTTGAGTTGTCTTACCGGATTCATATTGCAGGGTACAAGATAGTTTATGTACCCGAAGCGGTAGTTTACCATAGAAATGAAAGTACTTTAACGGATTTGTTTATGGAGGGATATTCGCATGGTCTGCATTCTGTTCAAGCAATTAAAAAGTATAAAGATTTATTAGTTCAGTTTGGGTACCGGAGAATTAATTTAAAAGGCTATAAGAAAATAGGAACTGATATAAAGGAATATTTCCTG
>CAZECH010000253.1:0-4862 GCA_964510675.1 uncultured Ignavibacteriaceae bacterium | reverse complement strand
AATATCAAAAGTGTAACCTTCTTTTTTTAAAAGCTGCCCGGCCTTTTTTGCTTCCTCCTTTCCTTTTTCGGATAGGTCAACATCGGTCCAGCCGGTAAAACGGTTTTCTTTATTCCAGGTACTTTCTCCATGGCGCAGCAAGACTACTTTATACATAATTACTCCATTATTTTCTGAAAAATATTAATATAAAAATATCAAATAAAATTGAAATAGTTTTATGAACAAATGAGGTAAATATCAGGCAAGCTTATAAATTTCGATGGATTCAGTTCTTCCTTTAAGTTTTACTGAACCAAGAAATTCTGGGCTGTTATTATTCAATGAAATTTTTTCTAAAACTTCTTTTGAAATTAAAATATTTGAATGATATTCTTTATTCAATTGTTCAAGCCGTGCAGCAAGTATAACTGTATTCCCGGTAATTGAATACTGTTTTCTTATGTTTGTTCCTACATTTCCTGTAACAACTTCACCATAATGAATTCCAATGCCGACACGAGTATTTGAAATTTCTTCCTTAATGGTTTTTTGGTTTAAATATTGAATTATCTCAAATGAAGCATTCACTGCATTTCTGCAATCATTTTCATACTGGATAAGAGCCCCGAATGTTGCCATAAAACCATCGCCCATAAACTGGTTAATTATTCCATGGTTTCGATTTACGATTTCAATCATAAAAGAGAAAACATCATTCTGATACTGAACTATTTCTTCCGGAGATTTTTTCTCTGAGAAACTTGTGAAATCCCTTATATCCAAAAACATAACACAAGCATTTCTTTTTCTGCTAACAATTTCCTGCTTAGTCTTAATCATTTCTTCAAGTATCTCTTGAGAAACCTGCTGCCCGAATAATTTTTCAATCCGGTTCTTTTCGCTTATAGTTCTGTAAGTTGCAAATATTCTTTTCCTAATCTGAAGAGAAATTAATCCCGCAACGACTCCTGATAATAAAATAATAATTCCTTTCCCTGCATACACTAAGGGTGAAACCAGAACTAAATTTGATTGTTCTGTTACAGATAAAAGAAAATAAAATGAAAGTCCGGTATATTCTATGGAAGCTACAAGCCCGGTAAATAAACATATCTTAAAATCAAGCTCAAGGATTGAAAGTATAATGAAAACAGAGTACAATAATACCGGGGGAGTAATTAATGCACTTGGTTTATCAAGCTCATGTCCAAAAATCAAAATTGCAATAGTCGGCACACTTGCTTCAAGAAAGGAATTACCATATCTGAAGTATTTATAAAAATCAGGATGTTTTTCGTATATGACATTTATTTTTTTACTTATGTAGAAAGACCTGACCGCAAGTATACTAAGAATAAGTAAAGCCCATAAAAACGGCGGCTGGGTTCCTATGCTGCCGAAAAAGTAATCTCCAAAGAAAATGTATATTATTAAAACATAAAATAATAGTGCACCAGAAATAAAAGCCAGTACACGGGCCCGAAATTTTTCACTCTGAAGTAAATCTTTTGAGAATTGTTCTTCAAAAGAAGAAGTTTCATTCAAATTATTTGAAAGAGAAGGCATTAATTTTCTTTATGGAAATTCATACATAACAAAAAAATTACATTTATAGAAAAAAGTATTATTCCAATCTCTTCCTGAATCTCAACGAACTTAGCAGCAAAATAGAAATACCCATAACTAAAAGTACCGAAGCTTCTATCCATAAATCTGCGAAACCCAATCCTTTAAGAATCACTCCACGAATAATTGTATTGAAATATTTTAATGGAATAATTTGTGAAATGTATTGAATTATCTCCGGCATATTTTCAATCGGAAATGCAAAACCGGATAGAAATATCATCGGCATCATTACAGCAAAAATTGCAATCATCATTGCCTGCTGCTGTGTTTTGGAAATAGTCGAAATGAACAATCCTAATCCAAGCGTTGAAAGTATGTAAAGAAAAGCTGATGCTAAAAGAAAAGATTCACTTCCCTTAACAGGTATTTCGAAAATAATTCTCATTGCCAAAAGAACGATGATAACAGAGACAAGCCCAAGAATCGTAAAAGGAATAAGTTTTCCCGCAATTAAATGATAGGGGCGAATCGGTGTAACAATTAATTGCTCCATCGTTCCGATTTCTTTTTCTTTAACTACAGCAAGCGAGGTAAGAACAAGAGTAACTAAACTTACCAGCAAACCTACTATTCCCGGGACCATATAATTTCTTGTCTTCATTGTTGGGTTATACCAAACTCTCACTTCAGAAGAAAGATTACCAGCAGGAGATATTTTTCTTCCACTTGTATTCATAAACTTAGCAATTATATCTTTTGAGTAACCAGCGACAATAGATTGAAGATATCCGGCTGCAATTGATGCCTGGTTTCCATCAGATCCATCAAATATTGCCTGTAAAGATGCTGATTCTCTTCGAACAATTTTTTCTTCAAAGTCATGTGAAATTACCAGAGCTAATATTGCCTCTCCCTTGTTGAGTTTATTTTCAAGTTCATTATAGTTGGAGACATATTCCGAAATTTTAAAATATCCTGAACTTGTGAACCGTTCGATAAATTCTCTACTGGTTGAAGTTTTATTTCGGTCGTATACGACTGCTCTTACATTTTCTACATCAAGATTTGCAGCGTATCCGAGAAATATTAATTGAATAACGGGAGCTATGAGAATTATCCCGAACATTTTCGGGTCTCTTCTGAACTGCTGAAATTCTTTTATTATAAAACGAATTATTGTTTTCATACTGTCTGTGATTTCTTTTTATAAATGATTGTTCCAAACACAATAAGAACCGTTATAAAGACTCCAAGATAAATCAGTTGATCCCAGAATGCTTCGACTCCAACGCCTCTTAACATTATTGCTCTTAAAATTTTAAGAAAGAATTTTACAGGTGTAACATTTGTAATCAATTGAATGAGATAAGGCATGCTTTCAATAGGAAAAATAAAGCCTGAAAGAATTAATGAAGGAAGCAGAGAAATAAAAGTTGCAAGAGTAAATGCAACTTGCTGAGTATCTGATATAACTGAGATAAATATTCCAAGACTTGTTGATGCAATCAGAAAAACAAGCGTTGTGGCAAAAAGAAGAAACAGACTTCCTTTCACTTCAGCACCAAAAAGGAAGAAGCTTGCAATAAGAATAAACCCTGCATTTATTAATGCGATGAGTACAAATGGTAAAGATTTTCCCAGAATCAATTCCAATGAACTTAACGGTGAAACATTTAACTGTTCAATTGTTCCGCGCTCCTTTTCTTTAACAAGTGAAAGTGAAACGGAGATAACCGCAGTTACAATGAGTATCATTGCAATTAATCCCGGTACAAGGAACTTTGATGTTTTCAGTTCAGGATTAAACCAGAACTGCGGATCGAGCTTAATTGGTTCATATTGTTTTACACCTTTTACAGCCAGAATTTCCTTTGTAAATTTCTGATTAAAAGTCAGTGTTGCTAGATTTGCATAATTATTAATGATGTTTGCAGTATTTCCATCAACTCCATCAATCAGATATTGAATTTTTACTTCACGGTCTGTATAAAGCTTTTCGGATAGATCATTCGGAATTACAATTACACATTGAGCAAGTTTTTCATCCAGATATTTATTTATTTCTTTTTCGCTGCTGATCATATTAACGAGATCAAAATACTCGGAGTGCAATAATGAATTAATAAAATCTCTGCTGAGAGATGATTGTTCATGATCATAGATAGCTATCTTAATATGCTTTACATCAAAGTTAACAGCATAACCAAACATTATAAGAAGCATAACGGGGAAGAAAAAAATTACAAACAATAATCGTTTGTCCCTCTTCAACTGCCGGAATTCTTTTTTTGCTATTGCATAAATTCTATGAAACATTTGCATTATCCTTTTCTAAAAGATGAATGAAAACATCTTCCAATGTCGGGACTATTTTATCAACTCTTTGAACAGCAATTGAATTTTTAATAGTAAGAATATTTCTCACATCTTCTTTACCTTTAGAATTATCATTCAATATAATGTGAATATAATTCCCGAAAATTGAAGTTTCTCCTACCCAATCTTCTTTTTCTAGAATTTCCATACTGTCAACCACTCTGTCTGATTCAATTTCAAGTATTGCATTTTTTATGTAATTGCTTTTAAGTTCTAATGCATTTCCCTGTGCAATTAATCTTCCTTCGTTGATCAGAATAATATCATTACAAAATTCTGCCTCATCTAAGTAGTGAGTTGTTACCAATACGGTAGTGCCCCCGGCAGAAAGATCGTTTATTAGATCCCAGAAATTTCTTCTAGATAAGGGATCAACACCGCTGGTTGGTTCATCTAAAAAAACAATTTTGGGTTCATGAATTACAGCTGTACCAAGTGCTAATCGTTGTTTAATACCACCGGGCAATGAGCTTGTAAGAAGTTTTTCTTTTCCTTCGAGATCTGCAACTTTCAGAACCCATTTTTTTCGTTCTTCATATTTTTTCCCTGTGAGTCCATAAACACCTGCAAAGAAACGGATGTTTTCTTCAACTGCCAGATCATTATACAACGAAAACTTTTGCGACATATAACCGATTTGTGTTTTAACTTTATCAGACTGTTTCATAATGCTGTAACCGCCAACCATTGCATCCCCGGATGTTGGTTCAAGAATTCCAATTAACATTCTAATCGTTGTAGATTTACCTGCTCCATTAGCGCCAAGAAAGCCGAAAATTTCTCCCTGCTTTACGGTGAATGAAACTTTATCTACAGCGGTAAAGTTGCCAAATTTTTTTGATAAGTCTTGTACTTCTATACTGTTCATTGCTTTGATTTAATTTTAATCGAATACGGATAACACTGATCAAACCGATCAACACGGATTAAATCCG
>CAZECH010000252.1:0-4865 GCA_964510675.1 uncultured Ignavibacteriaceae bacterium | reverse complement strand
ACCTTTGACCTTCTGCACGTCAAGCAGACGCTCTAACCAACTGAGCTAAGAACCCTGGTGAATTTCGGATTTAAGATTTCGATTGTGGATTTAGACTTTTATAGTAAAATTAGACCAATTTGACTTTTAAATTCGAAATCTGCAATTCGAAATTCACATTTATTTGTACCGAGGGCCGGACTCGAACCGGCACGGGAACAAAATTCCCACAGGATTTTAAGTCCTGTGCGTCTACCAATTCCGCCACCCCGGCGTTTTTTTACCAATTTAAGCGTGTAAATATATTGAAACAGTGGTTTGATTGCAAGAAAACACAATTATTTAATCAGGTTCAAAAACTAATTTTATTAAACTCAAAATTCTCTAATCACGAATCATCAGGAAAAACTGATTCGTCAGATTCAATAATCGAAACACACAAATATTAAATGATTGAACTGATGTTTAATCACCTCAAAAAAAAAATTTTTTATTGAAATGCATTTAAAACTTGTTGCATTTTGTTATAAGAAATATTAAAAATCCAATTATGAGAAACGTATTTATTCTTAAATGAATTAAAAAACAAAAGTATTTAATGGCATATACATTGAATCAACTTGAACGAGGGCTGAATTATTTTAATATTCTATCATAATTGCGAGAGGGCAAAATGCTGAAGTCTATTTCATTCCGTATTCAATTATTATTTCTGTCTGTTCTCATTATTTTGGGTGTGTTAGTTCTCTTTTCTTTTACAGACTCTCCTCAGGCAACTGATTCAATTTATGAACAAAATGGATTGATATTCAGCCAGTCGACAGATGAACCTTTTACAGGCAAAGTAGTGGATACTGTTGCAAACAGAATTGTTAAATATGATGTTAAGACTGGTGTGAAGAACGGAGAATTTATTATTTGCCTCCTTGACGGATCCAAATCCGTGATTGGTGAAATTATTAATAACAAAAATGAAGGTAAATGGAGTTATTACTATCCTGATGGTAAACTTGAATCAGAAGGTTACTTTAAAGCCGATGTAGCTGTAGATAAATGGACGTGGTATTATTCAAATGGGAATAAAATGGAAGAAGGAAGATTTGTTAATGGAAAAAGAGAAGGAAACTGGCTTTTATATAATAAGGATGGTACGTTAAAATCCAGTTTGGTATTTAAAGATGGCAATATAATATCTACAACCAATCTAAAATCCCTTGTTGCTACCTGAGTTATTTAATAAACACAGATTTAATTAAACAAAATATTTTTATTGAATCTGTGTTTTCTATTTTCTTAAATCCTGCCCAAGGTATTAAAATCCAATTCAATTTATTTAAAGTTGAGTTTGTTATAGACTGGAATTTAACTCATCAACAACTAAACAGGGGCTATAATAAAACTTCTAAAACATGCTTGGAAGAAATAAAGAATTGGGGTAAAAAGTTTATTGATTAAGTGAATGAGGGAGATATAAAATGTGTTTTATTATTTCTTAAAATATTCTTTCAATCTTCATTTTCATCATCACCTGAAATATAATCAGGTATATACCCCATTTCTTCTGCGGTTGTAGAGTTAGCTTTAATTAAATCATGAAGTAGCATCATTTCACGATTAAGAAGCTCGAGGAGGTTTTCTCTTTCGGATTTACCAAGATATTTAATTTCACTAATTGTATTTACTTTTTTAAAAATATCTTTTTTCTTTTGCTCTATTTCAAATAATTCAAGAACAAGGTCTTCATAAAAACTATTTTGATAAAGATATACTGTAAGGCTTTTGTACATTAATTCTCCCGGTAAATATCTATTAACATTAAATATGTCACTGGCAATTTGTACAAAGTAAATGCCATTTAAGCCTTAAAAAGATTTTTTATAATTCTTTCTTTTCAGCTTAGAATTAAGATTTTAATAAAGAAAGAATTGAATTAAGAAGTAAAAAGTGATAAAGAGAAAAAATCACCAGGAAGATTTTACCTTTTGTTGTGGCCAGTCTGATTATATATTCATCCCTTTTAGTGATTCAAAAAAAATAATTGAGGTATCCATTTTCTGAAATAAGCTTTAGAAGATTTTTTCTTATTTGCTGGGAGTCTTCAATGATTATTATTTTCACAATTCACCCTATAATATTATTGTAATATCGCTTTTAAAAGTGAATTAAAATGTAGCACGAAAGAAGAAGTTAGTGTAGTATTACTACAATGAAGCAGAGAGAAAAATTATTCAATCAGTTTATTTGTAATAGCAAAATGAATTAATTCTGCATTGGAATGCAGATTAAGTTTTTCAAGAATCCTTGCTCTGTATGTACTTACAGTTGTAACAGCAAGTGAAAGTAAGTTGGCTATTTCTGCTAATGTTTTTCCGGAGGCAATTAATTGCATAACCTGAAATTCCCTGTCGGAAAGAAGTTCATGTACGGGTTTATCAGTCCCACCCTGTATCTCGAATGCAAGAATTTCTGCAAGACTTTCACTAACATATTTACCACCGTGGTTTACTTTTCTTATCGCTTTAACAAGCTCATCGCCAGCAGTTTCTTTAGTAACATAACCTGAAGCTCCGGCACGTAATACACGCAAAGCAAATCTATCTTCCGGGTGCATACTTAGAATTAATATTTTAAGTTCCGGTTTTAATGCTTTAAGTTCTTTCAGCAGATCAAGCCCGCTTTTATCCGGTAAATTTAAATCCAGGATGAGAATATCAATCACATTATTAAGAACAAAATCCATAGTATTTTTTGCATCACCTGCTTCACCCTTAACGTGAATGTCCTTTTCATCATTAAGAATTTTTTTCAAACCTTCTCTGATTAAAGAGTGATCATCAGTAATAAAAACTTCAATCAAGCAGCACCTCCCATCTTCTAATTGATTAGACTATCCAAAAATACAATAATCTAAAATTAATTTGCATCCAAAGGGATGTTGACTTTAACTCTTGTGCCTGTTGGCATATTACTTTCAATATTGAAATCACCTCCCAATATCACAATACGCTCTTTCATGCCAAGTACACCAAAGGTTTTAGATTTACTAATTTTTTTAGTATCAATTCCGATTCCGTTATCGGAAATTTCGAGTTCAAGATGATTATTTATTCTACCTATTTTAACTTCAACCAATGTAGCTTTTGAATGCCTCATAACATTGGTTAAAGCTTCCTGGAAAATTCTGAAAATTGTAATTGAAATATTTTTATTCAGAATAAAATCGCCCATTGTATTTGTAAGTCTGCAATCAATTCCGCTTTTAATTTTAAATTCGCTTGCCTGCCATTCCAAAGCAGATACTAATCCCAGGTGATCAAGTACTTCCGGCCTGAGCTCAGTGATAATCTTACGAATTCGCTTAACACTTTCATCAATAACAAGTGTCATTGAATAAATTTCATTACGGAGATCTGGAATACTTATTTTTAATTCATTTCCGGCTAATTTTTTATTAATAAAAACCAGGTTCATTTTTAATGATGTAAGAACCTGTCCCAATTCATCATGGATTTCACGCGAAATTGCTGTTCTTTCTTCTTCACGTATGTTCTGAAGATGAGCTGCAAGCAATCTCAATTGTTCTCTTGAGTTGATCAATTCTTCTTCTGCTTTTTTCTTATCAGTTATATCATTAACCAACACAATTCTTGATGGTCTACCGTCAAATTCTATTTCATGAGAAACAATTTCAACATCAATTATGGTCCCATCTTTTTTCTTATGCCTCCACGAACCTGCATGTTCCAAAGGGTTGCGGTTTTTGGAAAGATAATTTTTCAAAGAAATAATGTCTTCATCCGGTGTGATGTCGAAAACGGTCATGGAAATAAATTCATCCCGGTTATAACCATAAGTTTTAACAGCAACAAAATTCACAGCAACAAATCTCATGGTTTCTACATCATACACCATCATAGGCAGCGGATTCTTTTTGAATAAAAGTCTGTATCTTGCTTCGGATGATATAAGGGCCTCTTCAGATTTTTTTCTTTCCGTAATATCTCTAATAATTACAGTAAACAATTTTTGTCCGGTAGTTTCCACTTGTGAAATTGAAGCTTCAATTGGAAACTCCTTTCCATTGCATCTTAGACCGTAAATAGGATTTATAGATCCCATTGAACGCATGGTTATTCCGGTTTTACCAAAGTTCTCAATATGCTTTTTATGCATTTCCCTGAACCTGTTTGGAATAAACTTATCAAGAGATTGATTAATTGCATCTTCAGATCTGCATTGAAACATTTTTTCGGCGGATGAATTAAACAGGAGAATTTTTTGATTTATATCGATTGTGATTACAGCATCCATTGCTGAGTTTATAATATTGGCAAACCTGCTCTGACTTTCTCTTAAAGCATTCTCCATCTTCTTTCTTTCAGTAATATCCTGAACAGAGCCTACTAGTTTTACAATGTTTCCCTTTTCATCAAAAGTTGCTGCACCTTTCTGATGAACATATATCATTTTATCTTTCCAAATAACACGATGCTCAATATCAAGAGGAACTGCACCCGATAACAATGCATCAAATGCTTTCTGAAACATTTTTCTATCATCGGTATGAATGATGTTTAATAAGTTTTTAAATGAAGGATTGTAATCGGACTCGGATAATCCAAATATATTAAATATATCTTTGGACCAGATAAAATTATTGCTCCTTACATCAAGTTCCCAGTATCCTAGCCTGGCGATTTGTTGTACAAACTCAAGACGAGTCCCGTTCTCTATTAGTTTCAATTCATTCGTCTTTTTTTCGGTTATATCTCTGAAGATGAATTGTATTGCATTAACACCACCTAAAATGAATGAAGTTGAAACAACATCAACATAAATAGGATTATTTTTTAGAGTTATAATCCGGCATTCATAATAAAGAGGTT
>CAZECH010000251.1:0-4926 GCA_964510675.1 uncultured Ignavibacteriaceae bacterium | reverse complement strand
CACAATAAACATCAGCAGAGTACATCTAACTGAAATGAGTGTAAATATTAATAAGATCCTTTTCCTTTTACGGGATACATCTGCAATAGCACCAAAAGGCGGACTTAATAAAGCAGCTATTACCATTGAAACACTAACGGCGAGTCCCCAGATCCAATTCTGGCCACCAGCTACCTGATTGGAAAAATACTTAGAGAATACAACCGTGACAATGATAACCGAGAAAGAAGTGTTGGCGAAATCGAAGAGTGTCCAGACAAAGATTTTCCCTCTTCCCTTCATAAAATTTATTTTTTTGTTGAGGATTTTGTAATTGTTTCTTCAACCAATCCCCTGCCTGTTTTACCGAGATTACCACTTTCTTTTAACTCGGAAAGAATAGCATCCAGAATTCCATTAATAAATTTTCCACTCCTTGCAGTACTAAACTCTTTCGTAATTTCGATTGATTCATTAATTGAAACTTTAGGAGGAATATCAGGAAAATACATTAGTTCACAAATCCCGATTCGTAAAAGGACTTTGTCAATCAAAGCTATCCTATTCATTTCCCAGTTAGCAACACGATCTTTAATTTTATTATCAAGCTCTTCCGTGTGTTTTATTACTTTGATTATTAAATCTTTAGCAAACTCTTTATCCGCTTCTTCTTTAACTTCTTCCAGAATATTGGCAACTGTTACATTGTGTCCATCCTGATTTAATTCATAAGCATAAAGAATCTGTAAAACTTTTTCTCTAACTAATCTTCTTTTAAATACATGTGACATAATTTCCACACCTTTTATGCTCTATATCTTATACTCCAACCTATCAGGGGGTATAGAGGTATAGGGAATATCGTTAGAATACTGACTAATAAATAATCCAACGACAAATAATATATAAACCAACTACAAAGCAAAGCACCAGAAAATAATTAATGCAACACTTTCACGAATCTTATTGTAAAGTTTATTATCAAAACTCAGCTCAAGCTCTGAGGCAGCAATATTGATTTTAAGTTTATAAAAATTACTTATCTCGCCAATTCTTACAAGATGATACTGATCTGAGACTACAAAAATATTATTAAATTTTCCCGAAGCAACGATTGTATTTTTAATAAACCTGATTTGTTCTGTTGTTGAAGTTGTTTCTCTTTCAATATAGATATCAGAAGTATCAACACCTTTATTCAGGATATATTTAAAAGCTACTTCGGCTTCACTCAATTCACCTGGTGCATTACCGCCAGTTAATTGTATTTTTTTTACAATCTCTTTCTTGTACAATTTTGCTGCTTTATCTAATCTTGAAGCAAGAGTAGGGCTTGGCTGATTATTTGACCAAACTGCTGCACCAAGTACTACTGCAATACTTGATTCATTTGGATTCCAATTTTCGGAATAGCTATTCATTTTAATTTCAATGTAAAAATATGCAAATAAAAGGAATACAATAAAAATAATTATTGCGTTGAATAACGCTCTCAATGAAATTAAATCTTTTCCTGTGAATAATCTTAACCATACCACAGAGATAAAAATAAATTGAAATAACTGGTAAAAGAAAAAGACAGTGCCAACAATAAATTTATTTAGGCTCTGTTCCAGAATATAAATATTGTTAGGTGGAAGTTTAATATAAAGTGTAAGAAAGCAAAGAATAACAAGTAGTGAACTAATAATTGTGAAAATGTTTAGAAAGGAGGATTTAAGATTCGTATTTTTTTTAAATCTTAAAAAGACTAAACCAACAACAAGAACCAAAGTAAAAACCAGATTAATAATATTGCCGGAATTCAATAAAGAGAAATCACTTAAGGGGATTTGCTGGTTTTTATATTTAATAAAGTATAGAATAGACAATTGAATTATTAAAACAAGAAGCGGGATAACAATTGAAACCCCCTTTGAGTTCCGTGACATAAAATCACTTAGATTTATAAGTTGAAAAGAACATCAGTTAAAAAAGAATTTATTCATCCTTACTTTTTAATTAATTGAATCATTCGATAATATTTGATCAAGCTGTGCGTTAAGAATATTATATTCATAAATAGCATTATAATAATTTACTCTTGCTCTTGTTAGTGAAACCATCGCATCAATCGTTTCAAGCTGGGTTCCAATACCACTTGCATATCTTTTTAAAGCAATATCATAAGCGAGTTGAGCTTCACCAATTGTAGCCTCATAAGATATTAATCTTTTCTGTGTCTCGTCAATTGAAAGCAGAACTTGTTCAAGATTGTTCTTGAGCACTTCAGTAATTTTATCATATTCTTCTTTAGCCCTATTAAGATCAATCTTTGCTTGTTCCACTTTAGAAGTTGTCTGAAATCCGTCGAATATAGGTATTTTCAGGTTAAATCCTACATAAACAGAGTTGTTATATCTCCAGCGGTTAAATGAGCGCGGATCATTTTCCTGAGCCTGAGTTTGCCAGTTCCCTGTAAAATAAAGTTCCGGAAAATGTTTTGTAAACTCATAAGATACAGCATCATCCTGGAGTTTCATTTGTAATTCAAGCTGTTTAAGAGAATGGTTCCTTGTTGTTAATTGATTAAAAATCATCTCCCGTTCTGTAACGCTAATTTCTTTAAGAGAAAGTGAATCATTAATTACTAACTCCTCTGAAAGATCAATACCGGTTACAAGCTTTAAAAGATTATGAGATAATTTGTATGAATTTTCTGCAGCCTGAAGTTCTGGTATAAGATTTTGCATTTGCACTTTAGCTCTCACATAATCATATTCTGGAACTACTCCGGCATTAAACATAGATTCTGTATTCTTCAGATTATCTTCGGCAAGCGTTAAATTCTGTTTAGCCAACTCAAGAACTTCTTTTGAAAGAAGAACAGAGTAATACGCTTTTTTAACATTCACAATAACTTCGGATGTTGATGCATCAACAAACTTTTCCTGAACTTCTGCATAAGTTTCAGCAATTCTTACAGCAAGAAATATCGCTCCGGTAAATAAAGGCTGCTCTAATGTGGCGCCAATAGTAAGAGTATTTTCCGTACCCTGAGGAAAAGAACCACTGAATACAGGAGTTTCAATTGTTATTATACCACGTTTGATGGCCCTGTTGTAGTTTGCAGAACCAGAAATTTTTGGAAATACAGATGAACCCCAGGCTTCATCAACCTGTTCATCTGCTTTTAATTTTCCCAGCTTGGCAAGTTTAAGATCATGATTATATTCCAAAGCAAGCTCAATACTTCTATCCAGGTTCAGTTCAAGAACATCCTGGGCGCTCAAAGAAAATGAAAAAAGGATTATGAATAAAAGGATAAAATGATTTTTCAAAAGTTGAACTCTATTGTTATTTCCATAAATGCTAAAAATGATCGTGCTAAATTAAATGTTCAATATGTGAACATCAATTCAAATTTCATTAATTTTTTATGATTATTTACAGATTGGTTAATGTAACTTATGATGGAAGCAGGTTGTCAGTTAAAATGAAAGGCGTCATCTCGGACGCCTTACCTTTACTGAAGTTTAAATACAATAGGAATAGAAACCTGAACTTTAACCGGTTTCCCTCTTTGCTTACCAGGTTTGAATTTTGTTTGCCTTACAGCATTCAATGCAGCTTCATCACAACCAGCTCCAAGTCCTTTCAGTAGTTTCACATCTGTAACTGCTCCGGTTTCATCAACAAAGGCAAGAACATAAACTTTACCTTCAACACCTGCCCTTTTTGCTATTTCCGGGTAAACAATTTTACTCTGAATAGCCAGAATGCCTCCAATTGGTTCAGGCATTTCTTCAACAGCTACAAAATAAGTTGGTTCCTCTTCTATTTTCTTCTCTTCTTTTGGAGGAGGAGGGGGAGCTTCCATCTGAGCTTCAAAATCAATTTCTGTTGAAGAAATTTCTATATCTTCAAGAACATCATCTGATGGGGCTTCAATTGGAATTGGAGGTTTTGGAGGAGGAGGGGGTCTGTTCTCTTGTTTTGTGTGTTCAATGTCTTCAACTGTAAAAAGTTCTTGTGTTCCTTCCATAACAACATCTGATTTACTGATATCAGGAAAAAATTTAAAGGCAACAATCATAATAATTAAAGAGATTATTAAGCTAATCTCAAAAATCTTCTTATACATCCGCCTCAAATCCGATTTTGGATTCTTTATCAATGCCATTATATTTTCCCTTTAGTCTTTAATTTTGATTTTTAAATTAACAAATGAATTCTCATTTGTCAATTCCGTTTTTTCCTTATACTTGATAAACCTTAAGGAGTTCCTGACTAATAAAATAATTTATATTTTGTTTTCCTGCGGAATAAATCCGCTTACTTTCATAAGAAATATTAAAAAAAACACCGCTAAAACCAAACCAATAAAATCAGCTGAAAAATCAAGGAACTCCATGGATCTTCCAGGTATAAAATATTGATGGACTTCATCAAAAATTCCATATATACTGCCGATTAAAATAGTATAAAATGCATTCCTTTTTTTCAAAGTAAGAAATTTATTTTGAAAAATTAAAGTGAGATTAAGCAAAATTCCTAAGCCAAAATAAGCC
Source organism: uncultured Ignavibacteriaceae bacterium (assembly GCA_964510675.1). Taxonomy (GTDB): domain Bacteria; phylum Bacteroidota; class Ignavibacteria; order Ignavibacteriales; family Ignavibacteriaceae; genus RBG-16-34-14. Next base: position 397 of record CAZECH010000251.1, on the reverse strand, counting down.
ATGAAATGATATGCCTTATCGCTTACAGCAGTAGTTGGGATATTAATTGTAGGAAAAGATGTTGCAGCCAGCAATACAATCCAGTATATAACAAATGGTGTATATACAAAAAGAACTTTTCTTTTCTCTAAAAATCTAAACAAAACTCTTTCTCAAAAATTTAATTGCATTAGGTAAATTTTCCATAATATCAGTTGCGATATAACTAAACTCTGTAAATTTTTTAATTAATAAATCAGCAGATAAACTGTGTAAGTAAACTCCGGTAATTACTGAGTTTTCAATATCCTTTAATTGAGATAGAAATCCGGCAATAATCCCTGTTAAAACATCACCTGTACCAAACTTTGCCATACCCGGATTTCCGGCAGAGTTTATCAATGCTTCACCTGATGGC
>CAZECH010000250.1:0-4930 GCA_964510675.1 uncultured Ignavibacteriaceae bacterium | reverse complement strand
ACGAAGGACAGTCTCTTGTCGTACTTTGTGTAAAACACTTTTTTTCGTTAGACCGGGGAGAACAATTTATTTTTTTTATAATATAATTATTCAGCCCTGATACTGGTTTATGAAAATCGGGATTAGTGGGCCCGTATATTGTAAAAGTTGGTTTACCTAAAAGATTTGCTATATTAGTTGGACCCGAATCATTTCCAACAAAGAGTAAACACTTTTTTATTACGTTGATTAATTCTGTAACAGATTTTGTTTCTATTAAATCGATATTTTTTCCCCTGACTTCTAATATTATATCATTCGGAATATGATTTTCTTTGGCAACTATACAGCATTTATATTTTTCGACCAATGATTCTGCAAGAGATATATACTTTTGCAAACCCCATTCTTTTTCTTTCAAACTAGTAAAAGGATGAAATAATATATATTCCTTTTCGTAATCATTCTTTAAAGTATTGCCAGTGTTATTTGAAATCGGAAGTACATTTCTTATTGCATCTATATAGTTATCTGTAATATGAGGCTCGGTTCTAATACCGCTATAATTTCTATAAAGTGAGCGATAATAAGGTTCATTAATTCCTGTTATATCTTTTGCTGATGAATTTATTAGCAGGGATGCAGAAGTTATTGTCCCCGTTAAGTCATATATTGTAAACGGGTTTAAGTTTTTCAACAATTTTTTTGCTTTTTTCTTTGCAATTCTATCGTTGAAATGAAAGTCGCTATGTTCAAGATTAATAAAGTTAACAGAATTTATAACAATTCTGAAAATAGGTTCTGTTTCTGTAAAACAGATCAAATAAATATTTTTTTTATGATAATTAATGATGTTTTTTACAGCAGGTATCGTGAATACTGCATCGCCTAATCTGTGAAGAGCTATAATAACTGTGTTCCCTTCAGTATTCTTTCTAATAAAAAACCTATATAGAATAATAACAGCATCAAATAACAAAATTGTTATCCTGGCATATAATGGATTTTTTTTTATATATCTTGAAAAGAACATATTTATAAAACTTAATTGATTATTCTGCTTCTGATCAGTGAGTTTTTTCTTGCAATTATTACAATATTATCTCCCCTATCGTCTTTTGCCAGAGTGTCTTTCGCATCATTAGTCCCAAAGTATGTATTACTATTTTGAATAATTTTAATAGCATTATTAATTAAAGATTCAATATCCTTTTCCGGTTCTTTAGTTATACTCAATATTTTTTTATATAAATACTCTGCAAGTTCGTGAATTCTTAACTGCAAAAGTAATGCATGTAAATCATGTTTTAAATTAAACATCTTTTCGTGGTTATTATATGAAAAGCATTTCTCAATAGAATAATCCATTTCAGATAAAAGCGTTTGTAAAATACTTGGTGAAAAAAAATATATATGGAATGGATTAAAAGCTTCCCACTTTTTACCTAAGTTATCTATGTTTTTAGAGTTCCCGTTAGGTGTATCTATTATTAATATTCCATCGTTACAGAGTATTTTATCAATGCTTTTTAAGAATTCAACAGGATCCGGAACATGTTCGATAACATCAAGAGCCATAACGACCGGGGAAATATTATGCTGTTCATTTTTAGAATAGCTCTCTAATGTTCCGGTAAATGTTGGCACTCCAAATCTTGAGATTGCAAACTGAGAAGCTTCTGATGAGATTTCAATACCTTGTACTTTCCAGCCAAGATGTTTCATAAGTGCTAATAAATAACCTTTCCCACAACCGACCTCGATCACTTTTTTCTCAAAAATTCCATTTGGAATAAGTGCTGCTGTCCGCAGGAATAATGCTACTACTCTTTTAAACTCATAGGAATCATAGCGCTGAAAAAAGTAATAATTTGCATTATATAATTTGAATAATTCTTCATCAACCAATCTGGGAGAATTAAATAAAAGTCCACACCTGTCACATTTCCGAATTGCAAACTTTCCAGGATAGTGAAGTGAAGAATAATCTATTTCAAAAAAGAGTTTACTCTTCATTGAGCCACAAACAAAACAGGTTTGGTTAACTTCAATCTTCACAAATATTTTTTAATAATCTTATAAGTGTTCTATTAATAAATTTTATGGTTGACATTAAATCGCTTATTGATGGAAATTAAAATTCCAAAAATTAACCAAAAGGTCAGATCAGTAGTTATATAACCGTAATAGAGAAAACCAGTAACTTCAAAGAATGATCTTATAAAGAATCCGATCCCCATTCCTGTAATTGCTGTGGATAGAATAAAATATTGTTTGTTATTTTTTTCTGATAACTTCATTGTTCGAATGGCAATGTAAAAAAATAAGACAAATAAACTTACTCCTGTCAAAAAACCAAGAACTCCATTTTCAGCGGTATAATAAAGAAAAAAATTATGCGGTGTATGTTTACCTGCTTTCCATTCCTGGAAAGCAAAAATGTTAGATGGGGCATAGGTATAAAAGTACTTATCAAATTGATGAGGACCTACTCCCACTATTGGATGGTCTTTTATAATATCTAATCCAGCTTCCCAAAATATTTCTCTATGAGTTGTTCCCGTACGTAAATATAAATTAACAGTATCTTCTATAACTGGAATTGAAAAAAATAAAGTAATACTAACTACTATAATGGAAAATAATATCTTAAAAAATAAAGACCTTTTTAATACTAAAAGTATAAATAAAATACTTAATAAAGCGGCAATTATAAGTCCCCTGGAATTAGCAAGAATAAGAATTATTACATTGAAAATAAAAAGAAAAGATAAAAGATATTTAAGTATTTTTTTTTTAGAATTATTTATTAAAAACATCGCAGTTAAAAGAGTGATCGAAACAAAAAACATTACTGTCCCTGTATAAACAACACTACTATATAATTTGATATTCTCTTTTAATACACTTCTCATCAAATAATCTTGAAATCCAAGCTGATATAAATCTAAAAACATCCTTATTGATAAGATTAAAACGGCAGCAAAAATAGAGTAAAAGTATATATAAATGTTTTGTTCATCTTTTAAGAAAGAATAAAATATGTAACAAATAATAAAGAATGTGAGCATTGTTATGATTGTAAAAAATCCAGTTTTTGGCTCGGATGAAAAGACTGTTGAAACGATTAAACTTATAAACAAACCAACTAAAAAAAGTAATATTTCTTTTGGAATCTTAGGATAGTTCCAAAATTGAAATCCAAATTCTTTAATAAACAAAAAGAATAATAAACAGGTTGCAAGAATATTTAGATAAACTCTGAGTTCTCCAAAAAAATCGGAAGGGATTGCCAAATAAGTAATGATTATTGTTCCTAATACTGCCTTTTGTCCATAAAAATAATAAAGACTCAGAATAAAAATTATTAGTAAAGGAAGTAAGATGTTGGATGAGAAAAAAGAAAGTAAAATAGCTAAGCTACCCGAAAAAATTAACAACTTATTGTCAGATAATTTATAAATCAACTCTAACTATCTATAATTATTTAGGATTTCTTTCGAACTAAATTAATAAAAGTAATCAACCAATATTATTCAATGGTGTACTTCATTTTCAGAGTTCTTTTGTTTATTCTTACGTGCAACACAAATAAAGTCCTGAGTTATTATTTTTTCAGCACCTCCTGTCTCAATTATCCTCACTGTTTTCACAGTTAACTTAATAATTTTCCAGAGTATCAGTCTGATAAGACCTTTTAGATTCTTGGAAGTAGGTCCGGTTTCGAAGAACTCTACCTGATCAAATCCTGTTATCCTAAGTATTTGGCTGAGAGAATTAGGATTAAAAATTGTTAAATGCGTCAGATCGCCATAAATAATATGCTGTGGAAATAATCCTTCTCCATTTGGTGTATGAATTATTAATTTACCATTCTTATTTAGTAAAGAATTCAAACCTGTAAAAAAATCCAAAAGTTCATGTTTATAGAAATGCTCTATTACATCCAATGCAAAAACGATATCAAATTTGTTTTTATTTAAATTAAAAAAATCGAATATATTGTATATATCAGCATTTAATCCTTTGTCTTTTGCTCTTTTAACTTGTTGTTCTGAAATATCAATCCCGTAAAGATTTTTAAATCCTTCCTGTTTCAGAAATTGAAGCATTAACCCAGACCCACAACCGATATCCAAAATCGCAGCATTTTTAGGGAACTCTTTAATTAAACGTAAATACCATCTTTTGTACAACTCGTATTCCGAATTGATATTAATAGAACTTTCATCCTCGATAAATTTTTTAAATGTAGAAACATATTTGCTATAAAATTCGGATCGAAAATCTTTTGCCTGCTGATTATTCATAGCCTATCCGGAGAGTTTAATATTTTTAATGAATCTTAGTAATATTTGAGCAGATGTGTTTTTTAATAAAAACATATTCAGGAAGAAAATTGCTAAAAATAAAGAGATTTCAACTAAAAAAAAGAAAGTACTCCCTGGGAAGAGGAATGAAATCTGAGTAATAATAAATATAGATATTAAACCGTTTAATAAATGGAAAAACAATTCTGTAAAAAAAAAAGTTTTATTTCTAAATGCTAATCGCTTGTAAACTACTGTAAGGGATGCAAAGAAAAAAAATACATAACTAATTGACGTGCTTAAAGCAAGGCCATTCTGCCCCAAGGTGTTGACTAATAGATAATTGAATAGAATTTTTATTGCTATACCAAAAATAGTAATGTAAAGTAATTTATTAATTAACCCGGTACTGTAAATTATTTTATTAAGGATACTATAGGATGCATAGAAAATAATACTTAAGGAATAAAAAAATAATGCTTCACTTGTTATAATAGTATCAGTTCCAGAAAATTTTCCTCTTTCAAAAATTATTTTTAAAATAAAATCACCATAGAACATAAATAAAAACATTACAGGTACAAAAATGATAATATTAGTTATAATTCCTTCATTAAATACCTTTTCTAACTCTGTGTTTA
>CAZECH010000249.1:0-4934 GCA_964510675.1 uncultured Ignavibacteriaceae bacterium | reverse complement strand
ATTGAACGGATATCTGAACTGAGTAATCATTACAATCTTTCCATCATCTTTAACCGGAACTATTGCCGCACCACCGGGATGAACAGCAATTTCTCTGATTCCTTTATTACCACTGTCATATCTAATCTCATCAACCTGAAGATCAAACACTTTACCCCTATGGAGTATTTCACTCTTTTCAATTTTAAAATTCATCTTTAACACTTCATAAAAAAATTATTTGTCTGGTTTATTCTCGATACCCTGGTTTGTAGTAAGGGATAAGTTCACTGCCAAGGAATTTCAGTAATGCAGCAATAACCCCAAGATCATCAAGATACCCAAATAAGGGTGCAAGATCCGGAATTGTATCTATTGGAGAAATAAAATAGATAAGTGCACCAACAACAATTACCTTGCGATGCCAGGAGACATAAGAATCCCGCATGTAATTTACCAGTGCTAATATATCTTTAGCAAAAGAGATTTTCTTCCCGACAGCTTCAAGCTTTGTCCAGATATTGCTTTCAATATATTCTATTTTTTCAGAGGTATCATCCTCACTATTTCCGCCGAAATCAAGATCATCCAGGTCATCAAGATAATTTGAATTTATATCTCTTTCTTTCTCTTTCATAAATCCTCCGATTTTTTATGTTCCTCAAACCAATTGAAAACTGTCTTCCACCATAGTACTGAATTCTGAGGTTTTGTAACAAAATGTGTCTCATCAGGAAAATATAGAAACTTACTTTCAACTCCCAGTCTCTGTAAAGAAGTAAAAAGCTGAAAAGCCTGTTCCTCCGAAACACGGAAATCATTTGCTCCATGAATTACAAGCATTGGCGTTTTAGCATTGTGAATGTACCTGTGCGGCGACCACTTTTCATATATTTCCCTTTTCTCCCATGGTGTTCCCCCAAATTCCCACTCGGGAAACCAGAGTTCTTCTGTTGTCCCGTATTCACTTTCAAGATTAAAAACTCCATCATGACAGACCAAAGCATTAAATCTGTCTGTATGCCCTGCAATCCAGTTAATCATATATCCTCCGTAAGAAGCGCCTGCAGCAAAAGTATTTTTCGCATCTATGAAATTAAAATTATGAACTGCATAATCATAAACATTCATTAAATCAGTATAGACTTTCCCGCCCCAGTCCTGCGATATTTCATCTGTAAATAATTGTCCGTAACCTGTACTTCCTCTTGGGTTGGGTGCAACAACAACATATCCCTTTGAAGCAAACAATTGAGTATTCCACCTGTAATGAAAATCATCTGACCAGTGACCTTGCGGGCCGCCATGAATTAAGAATATCATCGGGTATTTTTTATATGGATCAAAGAATGGCGGCTTAATTAAAATTGACTTCACCTTATCACCGTCAGCACCTTCACACCAGAATGTTTCAATAGGATTAAATTCAATCTTAGCGAGAATATCTTTATTGATTGAAGTGATTTGTGTTAAAGCACTCTTTCCATCAGTACTAATTGAAAAAATTTCATCCGGTAAATCAGATCTTTGCTTAAGAAAGAAAAGCGTTTTACCATCTTTAGAAAGTTTGATATGAGTATTTATATTTTCTTTATAAAATAGTTCAGCTTCATCGCCATCGATTTTAATTTTATAGATGGAATTATAAATCTCATTCTCTGATGTAAAGCAAATTGTTTTGGAATCATTCGACCAGATAATTTCTCCAACTGAAAGTTTAAAATTATCTGTTAATGATTCAAGAATTTGTCTCTCCCTGTCGTATAACATTAAATCCAGTTTATCCGATTCAAACCCAGCTCTCTTCATAGAAGTGAAAGCAATATATTTCCCATCAGGAGAATAAACCGGCTGGTTATCATTACCGTCACTTTGGGAAATTTTCCAAGGAGTTATTTTTAAATTTTTTCCTGCATCACTCAAATCAATAATAAAAATATCATTATTTGTACTGGTTGATATGAAATCCGAGGTATTCATTGTAAAAGCAATTTGCTTTCCATCAGGTGAAAAATTGTAATCATTTAAACTTCCTAAAGCAATGGGAGGAACATCATACTGATTGTCTAAAGTGATATCAACAAAGGTCTTTTCTTTAACATCAAATAAAAACAGCTGGCTTACTTTACCTTCTCTCCATTCATCCCAATGCCTGTACATCAATTCTGTAAAGATGCTTGCTTTAACTTTGCTGGACGCCTTCTCTTCATCCTTTTGCTTGTTGCACTCTTGCGATTCGCAATCAGAGTAAACAGAGGAAGTAAAAAGAATTTTATTACCTGAAGGAGACCACTTATAATCTGTAACTTTTGTATAAACATCTGTTATCTTTTCATCCCCAGAACCATCATAACTGCAGGTCCATATTTGTCCATCAAGCAGATAACTGATTTTATTTGACTTGGGAACAAAAAGAGGGAGTGATTCATTTTTTTCAGAGTTCTTCAACACTCTTAAATTATTTCCCTCAGGATCAATGAGATATATATCTGAATTTCCTTTATTCTCTTCTATGCTGTAAGAAGTTGCAGCAAAAACAATCATCTTCCCATCTGCAGAAACATCGAAGCTGTTTATTCTTTTCATTGCCCAAAGATCTTCAACTGTTATTGCTCTTTTATCCTGAGCTGTTAGAAAAAATGGAAGGAGTAAAAGAAGGAAAAGCTTTTTCATCAGTATCCTCTCTGTTGGAATTGAATTATCTCTGTTTAATATTGTCTCAAAAATAAAAGAAGGTGCATAGAAAGGCAATCTTAAGGAACGCTGAATATGAGTTTTTAAGTCACAACTTTTATAGATTTAAGATCAGATTAATATTGAAAAGACAAAATGAAATTCAAAAACAAAATTTTTCTTCCAGGAATTGATGAACAGATAAACACTTTGATTAATTCTGTACACATCAAAGATAAATCTATACTTGTTATGGGCGGAGGCAGTGAAGATATTGCTGAAAATTTTTATCAGAAAAATGCTTTAGAAGTTTATTTAATAATTGATGATGAGGATTCATTGATTAAATCCCGTTTAGCATTAGCTAAAAATAAAGAAATCGTTGTACGGTTGATGGACTATGATAACACTGATTTCAAAGCGGAAAGATTTGATATGGTTTATTCCCAGGGTTCAACAGGAACAAAGAAAAGGAATAAAATCATTAAAGAGATTATCCGGATTCTTAAACCGGGAGGACATCTTTGTATTGGTGAAATTGTAAGTTTGACAAAAACACCTCCGCAGTTTGTAAAAGATATATGGGATAAAAGCAGCCTTTCACCATTATATCATGAGGAATTAAAGAATTATTATTTATCAAAGAATTTTGAATTAACACTTGAACAGGATTTAACGGAAACTTTAAAAGAGTTTTATTCAGTGTGTATAGGGCTTCTGGAAGAATCTTCAAAAGATTTTTCTGAAGATGAAGAAAAAAGTGTTAAGAAAATATTTAAAACTTACGGCCACGAAGCGAATGCATTTTTAAAGCTTGGTGGAGATAAATTTATAGGTTTCACTATGTTGGTATTACGAAAAGTTCAAGAGTGAGTGCAAGAGGATAAACTTAATGTTTCTTGCACTTGCTCTTGAACTACGAAGGGATTATAGTGAAGAAAGGTGATTATTTAAAACTGGATATTGAAAGTTACGCTTTTGAAGGAAAAGGAATTTCCCGAATAAGAAAAGATGATGGAGATGAAAAGAACTTTGTTATTTTTGTTCAGAGTTCCTACCCCGGCGATAAGGTTAATGCTAAAATAACGAAGATAAAAAAATCTTTTGCTGAAGCTAAAACAGCAGAAATTATAATCCCATCCCATGAAAGAGTTGAAGCAAGATGTAAGTACTTTGGAACCTGCGGCGGCTGCAAACAGCAGGACTTATCTTACGAAGCACAGATAAAATATAAGCAGAAGCTAGTTAAAGAAATCTTTCAGAAGCTTGGCGGATTTACAGAATTTGAAATCCTTCCGATTATCCCATCTGAAAATATTTTTTTCTACAGGAATAAAATGGAATTCTCATTCAGCGATAAAAGATGGCTGACAGAGAAAGAAATTAATTCAGAAGATATACAGAAAAATAATTTTGCATTAGGCTTACATGTCCCGAATATTTTTGATAAAGTTCTTGATATAAAGGAATGTTTTCTTCAATCAACTTTAAGTTACACTGTACTAAACTTCACAAGAGAGTTTTTAAAAGGAAGGAACATTCAGCCATACTCTACAAGAACTCATTCAGGATTTCTTCGTAACCTTGCAATCAGGCAGGCTTATCATACAAAAGATTTAATGGTAAATCTTGTTACTGCTGATGAAGATAATGATTTAGTGAAAGCTTATGCTGATGAACTTCTTAAGAATTTTTCCGAAGTAACTACAATTGTGAATAATATTAATAAGAAAAAAGCATCTGTTGCAACCGGAGATTATGAAAAGATTTTTTCTGGCGATGGATTTATTACAGATATGATTGGCGAATATACTTTCCGGATAAGTGCGAATTCATTTTTCCAGACAAACACTTTGCAGGCAGAAAAACTGTATCAAACAACTTTGGATTTTGCAGAGATGAAAGGTGATGAAATAGTTTATGATCTTTATTCCGGCGCAGGAACAATTGCAATTTATATTTCCAAATATGTAAAAGAAGTATATGCTTTTGAATCTGTCGAATATGCAATTGAAGATGCAAAAGTAAATGCTGAACTCAACAAAATAAAAAATGTCCGGTTCTATAATGCTGATCTTTACAAATCTTTTCTCCCTTTAATTGAAGAGAAGAAAATTACTAAGCCATCAATTGTAATTCTTGATCCGCCAAGAAGCGGTTTGCATAAAAATACAGTTGATGATGTAAGTAAAATTAATCCTGAAAAAATTGTTTATGTAAGCTGTAATCCGGCAACACAAGCAAGAGATATTAAATTATTTTCTGAAGCAGGGTATAAGTTA
>CAZECH010000248.1:0-4965 GCA_964510675.1 uncultured Ignavibacteriaceae bacterium | reverse complement strand
AAGCTTCCTGTGCGATAGAGATTTGATTTTTTTTGAAGCGAGTTGAAAAGCATTCTCAAATTTATTTTCCGGCGGGAATTTTTCTTCAATAACCTTTGATATTATTTCATTGCTTATACCTTTATGAATAAGTTCACCTTTTATTTTTTGTTGACCCCATAATTTTGTCCTTATTTTTTCTTCAGAATAAATCAGAGCAAACTTATAATCGTCAATTAATCCTTTTTGCTTTAACTCTTCGATAACTTCATTAACCATTTCCTTTTCATATTTCTTCCGTAAAAGTTTTAGTCTTAATTCTTTTTCTGATTGAATTCTTTTTGCTAAAAGATTAATTGCGCTTGTTTTAACATAGTGTTTTTTATTTTCTTCAATTAAAAAAGAAAAACGGTCTGAAGTAATTCCAAATCCTTTTTTCAGACCGCTTTTTAAAAATATTTCATAATTAATTATAAGTTCGGTTCCATTGTCAAAATTTATTACAACATTTCTTCTATCCTTTTTAGCAATTTTTTCAATTATCATTTTTAACATCAGAAAATCTTACTTATAAACGACTCTTGCCCAAAAAGTTGCCGGATCAAGCCCGGCATAACACAAAAACTAAATATTTATTTCCCAGCCTTTTTATTACCCGATTTCTCTTCCACTTTTTCTTTTTCAGCAGGTAATATCCCAAGTTTTGTTTTCACATCTTTTTCTAAACTCTTATATAGTTCAGGGAGTTCAATTAATTTTTGCTTTAACTGTTCCCTTCCCTGATAACGATCTTCATTATATGTAAACCAGGAACCGCTCTTTTTTAAGATTCCAAAATTTGATGCAAGATCAATCAAATCGCCAGTTTTACTTATTCCTTCATTATAAAGGATATCAAATTCAACTTCCTTAAATGGAGGTGCAACCTTACTTTTGACAATTTTAACTTTTGTCCTGTTGCCAATTACTTCTGTACCTTCTTTAATTGCTGCAATTCTTCTTATATCCAATCTTACTGAAGCATAAAACTTAAGTGCATTTCCTCCTGTAGTTGTTTCAGGATTGCCAAACATAACTCCAATTTTACTTCTCAACTGGTTAATAAAAACTACTGCGGTTTTAGATTTTGAAATTGCACCTGTTAGTTTTCTTAATGCCTGCGACATTAATCTTGCCTGAACAGCCATAGTTGCATCACCCATTTCACCTTCAATCTCTGAACGCGGAACTAATGCAGCAACTGAATCAATAACAATTATATCAAGCGCATTACTTCTTACAAGAGTATCTGTAATCTCAAGTGCCTGCTCGCCAAAATCAGGCTGAGAAAGAAGAAGGTTTGCAGTATCAACACCGAGCCTTTTTGCATAATTAACATCAAGTGCATGCTCTGCATCAATGAATGCAGCAAGACCTCCGGTCTTTTGTGCTTCTGCAATAATGTGTAAACAAAGAGTTGTCTTACCACTTGACTCAGGGCCATAAATTTCTGTTACTCTTCCTCTTGGGATTCCGCCAATTCCCAAAGCAAAATCAAGTGATAAAGCTCCTGTTGGAATAGATTCAACCGGGGCAATAACACCATCACCCAATCTCATTATCGAACCTTTGCCGTAAGCCTTCTCTATAGTTGAAATTGCGTCTTCAACTATTTTTAATTTCTGCTCTACATCTGAACTCATTTAAAACCTCCCATGGTTTTTAGGTTAAACTTTTTTAATTCTTTATATATGGATCCTTTTGGATGAAGTTCACTTTTAAAAAGTGAAACAGAATTTGCTTTAAACTCTGTATCGGGTAATTTACAATTTTCAAAACTGTTTATAAAACTTTTATCCAACTTTTTTTTAACTCTCATTAAAGTAAGATGAGGTTTAAATTTTTTCCTTTCTTCTTCAATACCAAGTTTAGAAAGATTTTCATTTAATTTTCTAACTAAATCAAATATTCCTTTGTCTATTTTTAAGCCCAGCCAAAGAATTCTTGGTTCTTCACCCGAATAAAAGAAACCAAATTCAGTTAAACTGCAGTGAAATTCTGAGAAATCTGAAATAAAAGAAATTTCTTTTGTTATTTCTTCAACAAGAGTTTCTTCAACTTCTCCAATAAATTTTAAAGTAAGATGAAGTTTGTCAACCGGTTCCCATTTATAATCAAAAGGATTAGGAATAGCTTCATTCCTGAGTCTAACAATCTGTACTTTTATTTCTTCCGGGAAATTAAGTGCAGCAAAGAGTCTAATCATCTAAAGGAATTCCGAGTAAATGTCTTCTAAGCATTTCAAGGGCAGCCTGTGAAGCTCTTTGCTTGTTTAATAAACGATCATCACCAAACTTAAACTCTTTAGCTGTACAAACATTATCATCACAAACACCGATATAAACAAGCCCGACAGGTTTTCCGGCTGTTGCACCGCTTGGTCCCATAATTCCTGTAATAGCTAATCCTACATCAGCTCCTGCAACAGATTTAACACCATCTGCCATTTGTCTGGCAACTTCAAGGCTTACAGCGCCATGTTCAACGAGAACATCTTCATTAACTTTTAATAACTCAACTTTAGCAGCATTACTGTAAGAAACAATTCCTCTTTCAAAGTACGCACTGCTGCCGCTTATATTTGTTAACCTGTTAGCAATATGCCCACCTGTGCAGGATTCTGCAACTGCAATTTTAAGATTCCTGTCTTTTAATAACTTACCGACAACTGCTTCCAATGCTTCTTCATCACGCGAGTAAATAAATCTTCCTGCTTTGCCAATTATTTTCTGTTCAATTTCACTTAACTTATTATTTGCTGCTTCCTCGTTTTCTTCCCTTACAGTTATCCTAAGCTTTACTCCAAACTGGCTTGGAAGGAACGCAAGTGCAGAGCCATTAAGAAGTTCATTTATATCACCAAGTCTCTCATATAAAGTTGATTCGGGAATGCCGGTTGTATAAATCGTTTTTCTTAAAGTGATTAATTCAGGAATGCCGAGTTTTTTTACAAGATTCGGAATAACAAAATCATTTATCATTTTTTCCATCTCATAAGGAACACCGGGCATAATGATAAATATTTTATCACTCTGTTCAATCCATAAACCGGGTGCAGTTCCTCTCGTGTTTTTTATTACTTTTGCAATCTTTGGAACAAGAGCCTGATCTTCATTTACTTTTGTAACTTCTCTTTTCCTTTTTTCAAAAAGAATTTTTATATTTTCAAGCACTTCTTTATTCTGAATAAGTTCCGTCTTAAAAAACTTCACAACACATTTCCTTGTTATGTCATCGTGAGTCGGACCTAATCCACCGGTTGCAATAAGAATATCATTTTGTAACCAGCATCTTTCAAACTCATCGAGGATACTTTCTTCATCATCTCCAACTACGGAAGTTGTTTTTAAATCAATTTGAATTTCGGAAAGCTTCTCCCCTATATATGCAGCATTAGTGTTTAGTGTTTGCCCGATAAGTATTTCATCACCGATTGTAATTATATGGGCTTTCATAATTCCTTAATATTGCAGAGGTTGTCTCAGAAGATCATCTTGTCAATCCCGTGAAAACGGGAATCCAAAATGCTTAAACAATATGGATTCCCACTTTTGTGGGAATGACAATCGGATAAATTTTAGTTCTGAAACTCTCAACGGTTTATTCTAATAAAAATCAATTAAACAATATTAAAAATAATCAAAATAAAGTGAACAAAAATTAAAGAATAGAATCCGGCAACTACATCATCCATAATTATTCCAAATCCCCCGGGAAGGTCTTCTAATCTTCTTGCAGGATAAGGTTTTATGATATCGAATAAACGCCAGGTTAAAAATGCAATTACTGAAATTAAAAGTGTCTTTGGTAGAAACAGAAGAGCGATCCATTGTCCAATAATTTCATCAACTGTACATTCGGCAGGATCTTTACCATATAGTTTATCAAATTTATTCCCAACGTAAATTCCGTAAGAACCAAAAAGAATTAAAGCAGAATACATTATTATCGGGTTTTCAAATCCGGGGATCCAGTAAATTAATAGAGCTGCGATGCTTCCAAATGTTCCTGAAGCAAGTGGAATATACCCGGTATAAAACCCTGAACCGATTAATTTTTCAAAAAAATTAATTTTCATTTCTTAAGAGTTTAAGAATAATTTTTTTGTTTTTATATATGTAAAGAAAACCGGAATGAAAGGTTATCATCGTAATAATAAGCATTGCAAAATAAATAAAGTATTCATTCATAAGTATTGAAAAAAGATTTTCATTTCCAAAATAAATAGCTTCTGATTTCATTCCCATATAAACAACAAGCAGATAATAAAGAAATGCCATCTGGATAAAAGTTTTCCATTTTGCATAATAGCTTGTCGGGAAAGAAATATCTTTATAATCTGCATATGCACGCAAACCTGTAACAATAAAATCCCTTATAATAATAATAATAACCATCCATAGTTGGAGAATACCAATTATTGCAAAACCAAGAAAGGCAGCTGACGTTAAAATTTTATCCGCCAGAGGATCCCAGAATTTTCCCCAGGAAGTTATGTAATTAAATTTTCTTGCAAGCCAGCCATCGTACCAGTCTGTTAAGGCAGCGATGATATAAATACCGAGAGAAATTTGCTTAAACAAAGGATCGGACGAAAGAAAGAAATTGGCATTTGTGCCTATTTGAGCAATGGTAAAAATACCTATTTAGTAGCATGAGGTGCTTAAAACAGAGCTCGGGCCAATAAATACGTTCTCCAGGAGGAGATCGGGAAGGAGATAAAAAAGGAAGGGCTGGTTGAATTACTTTATGAAAAAGGAGAGCATTGCTGGCCCTCCTTATTTTTATGCTTATGGGAAATGGGGTGGGGCTTGGAAGGGGAAAGGGCCTTCGCCCCTTGCCCCCTCCCCAAAAAATTGTTTAATCCCTACCACCCCATGGTCAGGTAGTCGTGGATGGAGTTGGAGGCCATGCGGCCGGCGCCCATGGCCAGGATGACGGTGGCGG
>CAZECH010000247.1:0-4975 GCA_964510675.1 uncultured Ignavibacteriaceae bacterium | reverse complement strand
AATTAATTTGCTGATTAAGATTTTCCGACTTTCCATCCTTTTTTAAGTTTATGGATTTCACTTCAAGATTTTTTAGATCCCCTTTATGTTTAATAATTTTACCATCGGGTCTCAGAACATTTTTTTCCTGAGCTAATTGGAAAGTGGATAGAAAAATAAATGTTAATAAAATAGTTAGTACTTTAAGCATATTGCTCTCCTTTGATTGTTTGATAATGAGGTTGTAGAAATCTTCTATAAATTTATCTCTTCGAGATTTTTTTATAAATACATCCGTAAACAAAATATAATAACAAGTTTTTTATATCAAGATTCAAAAAATCTTTAATATTCACTATCTGAATTACGGCTTTTTCTGAAAAATGTCAAGCGATTAAAATCCACCGAACTTAAATTTTGACCTTTAAAACGTCTTTAACGCCGTTTATCGATGAAATTTCTTTTAAAGCACTTTCAATTATTTCTGTATCTGTGTTGATTACTGTTAATGCTTCTTTGCGTAATTCTAAACGTCCTAAAGATAACCCTGCGATATTAATATTTGCATCAGCAAGAATCTTTCCCACGGTTGCAAGCATACCGGGTTTATCAATATTTTTATAGAATAACATATGCCCTTCAGGCTTTAACTCTACGTGGAATGAATCTATACTTACAATTCGCAATTCATTATTTCCAAATACAGTTCCTGAGAGTGTCCTGGTTTCTTTATCAGTTTCAAATCCAACTGTTAATAAATTTGTATAAGAAGAGTTGGCTCCGGTTTTAATTTCATTAACTACTATGCCGATTTCTTTTGCGAGGTAAGGTGCATTTATCAGGTTCACAACCTCACTGAGTCTCTTTGATAAAAATCCTTTTAAAACTGCGGTTGAAAGAAGAGTTGTTGAAGAGTGTAAAAGTTCACCGCTGAAATTAATATTAATCTGTTTTAGCTGCCCTCTTATTATTTGTGAATGAAGGATTCCAATATTCTCCGCAAGTTTAATGTACGGTGTTAAACTGCCATCACCCTCTCCTTGTATTGCTAAAGCATTAACAACTCCGCGTGCAGATTTTTTTTGAAACAATTCAACTATCTGTTCTGCAATCTGTATCGCAACTTTTTCCTGGGCTTCATCCGTTGATGCACCGAGATGCGGTGTTGTAACAATTTTAGGATGATTAATTAGTCTGCCGGAGAAATCGGGCGGCTCTTTTTCATATACATCAAATGCTGCTGCAGAAACTTTACCGGAATCCAAAGCATTGACTATTGCTTCTTCATTAACAATTCCGCCCCTTGCACAATTAATAATCTTTACCCCATCTTTACATTTCTGAAGAGTATCCTCTGAAATTAAATTCTTCGTTTCATCATTTAATGGAACATGAACAGAGATGATATCAGAATTTTTAAAAATTGTATTTAAATCAACAAGGTCAATTCCCAACTTGCCTGCGATATCTTCAGGTACAACCGGATCATAAGCAATAACGTTCATCCCAAATGCTCTTGATCTGATAGCTACTTCCCTCCCAATTTTCCCAAATCCAACTATGCCTAAAGTTTTACCATGCAGCTCTGTTCCTTTAAATAATTTTCTTTCCCATTTACCTGCTCTAATGGATTGATTTGCCTGTGCAATATTCCTGCACATTGATATCATCAGAGCCATTGTATGTTCGGCGGTAGAGATTGTATTACCACCGGGAGTATTCATTACAATGATCCCCTTTCTTGTTGCAGCACCGACATCAATATTATCTACACCTGTACCTGCCCTGCCAATTACTTCCATATTATTCATAAGTGATATAAGCTCAGCGTCAACCTTTGTTTCACTTCTTACTATCAACCCGTTATAATCACTAATAACTTTTTTAATTTCATCACGCGGCATACCGGGCTTATAATGCACTTCATAACCACTAGTCTCAAATATTGGAACACACTTTTTATCTACAGGATCTGTAACTATTATTTTTTTCATTTCAGTTAGAAAATAAATTAATGAAGAAAAATATTTGAAAAGATTTTTTAAATAGCAGAATTAAGCCTCTGAACAATTTGTGCTTTAGGTACAGCCCCTATTATTTGATCCTTTACTTTTCCATCTTTAAAAATTAATAATGTTGGAATACTCCTGACTCCATATTTAATAGATGTCTGTTGATTTTCATCAACATCGAGTTTCCCCACTTTTAATTTGCCTTCATATTCAGAAGCTAATTCTTCAACAATTGGAGCAATTATTTTACAAGGACCACACCATACTGCCCAAAAATCAATTAAAACTGCTTTATCTGATTTAATAACTTCCTGTTCAAAATTATCGTCTGTTAAAGTTAATGGTTTCATAATTTCCTTCTTTTTAAATCATAATTAAACATTTATTTTTTAGATATTTCCTTTTTTACCCTGGCCAACAAAGCTAACAATGTCTTCTCCACCATCAGCATTAACAATTCCGCCGGAAATCCACTCAGCTCCATCCATGCATAATACTGAAATAACTTTAGCAATATCGTCAGGGGTTGTTAACCTATTGCGAGGATTCTTTCTTTGAGCAACCTGCATCATTGGTTCATTACCAGGAATTTTTCTGAGAGCAGGTGTTTCAGTAACCCCCGCCATAATTGAACTAACTGCGATTTCTAATGGACCTAATTCATAAGCAAGCTGTCTTATATGCGATTGAAGTGTTGCTTTTGCTGCAGATACTGCACCGTAAGCAGGTATAACTGAATGCCCACCGGAACTTGTCATCCCAAAAATTCTTGCTTTCCTTGTTAAAAGATCATTGGCAACCAAATCCTGGGTCCAGTAAACAAGTGAATGAGCCATTACATCCATGGTCATTTCCATTTGTGCTTTTGTAAGTGGCTGAGGATCTCCAAGCGTCGTAAAGGCTTTTAAAGTTCCGAACGCAAGAGAATGAAGAAGCACTTTTATAATGGGTTCTCCACCGGAAAGACTCTTTATTTCACCAATTATTTCAGCTCGTTTTTTTTCATCGGCAGCATTTGCATTAAAAAATTTTGCATTAACTTTTTGAGATTCAATTTGCTTTACTATTCTATCAACATTATACAAAGTTGATTGTCTGTCTAAGTGAACACCAAAAATATTATATCCATCTTCAGCAAGCTTTAACGCAACTGCTTCGCCAAAACCGGAAGAAGCTCCAAGAATCAGTGCCCAATACTTTATATTTTTTTCTTTCATTATCCGGTAAATCTTCAAATTTAAATTGAATTACAAGGACAAATTATACAAAACTTGAGGTCTTTAACAAATATGGTCATCTTTTATTAAAAAGAACCAACGATTCTTCACCCAAGATCTGTCGCATATCATTAATGAACTCGTTGGATACTTTAACTCTTAACCCTCGCAGAGAAAATTTTCTTGGATTTGATCCGTTGTTAGCAAGAGAAACATAAACAGGAATATTTCCTTTATGTTTTTCCAAAACTTTTTTCAGGTCAAAGATCTTTTCAGGTGGATGCTTTTCTTTATCTAAATTTATTTTGATACTCTCTGTATACATTTCTCTTGCTTCCTCAATAGGAATTACTTTTTCTATATGAATTTTAATTGCATCTCCGCTGCTTTCAGGCCTGCCTATAATAAAAACACATTCTTCTTCTTTAATATATTTTCCGTATTGATCAAAAGCTTTTGAAAACATTAATGCTTCGCATGAACCTGAAAAATCATCAAGTGTAAAGAACACCATTGTTCCACCTTTTTTATCAATCTTTGTTTTAACAGAAGTAATAACTCCGCAAGCTTTTACTACTTCAGTTTCTTCAAGCTGCTCTGTTTCACCAAGATAAACTGTAGCAAAAGATTTATAATCAACTTCATATTTACTTAATGGATGACCTGTTACATAAAAGCCGGTAACTTCTCTTTCCTTTGCTAGTCTTTCTTTCGATCCCCACGGCTTGAGATTTGGTAGTACAGGTTCTGAGACTTTAAACCCTTCTGTCATTCCCCCAAACAAACTATTCTCTGAAGATATTTTTGAGTTTTGAAATTTCGAACCAAACTCAAGAGCTTGTTCTATTACTGCAAAAAGTCTTGCCCTGTATTGATTAATTGAATCGAAAGCCCCGGCAAGAACCAAACTTTCAAGTGTTCTTTTATTTACTATTCTGGTATCAACATTTGCACAAAAATTAAAAATGCTTCTATAATTTTTTCCGAGACTTTTCCTGCTTCTAATAATTTCTTCAACAGCATTTTTCCCTACATTTTTAATTGCAGACATTCCGAATCTTATTCTTCCTTCTTCATCAACATCAAAATCAACAGAAGGATTATTAACATCCGGGGGAAGTATTTCTATCTTAAGTTTTCTGCAGTCTTCTAAGAAAGAGGAAACTTTATTTGAGTTACCGAATTCATTTGTAAGGTTTGCCGCCAGAAACTCCGATGTATAATGAGCTTTAAGATAAGCTGTTTGATATGCAATATAACTGTAAGCGACTGAATGACTTTTATTAAAACCGTAATTCGCAAACTTATTTATAGCATCAAAAATATCTTCTGCAATTTTTTTAGGAATATTATTTTTAACTGCACCTTCAACAAAAATCATTTTCTGGTTTCCCATTGCTTTAAGATCTTTCTTGCCCATAGCCCTTCTTAAAATATCTGCTTCGGCAAGGGTCATTCCGGCAACTTTATTTGCAATCTGAATAACCTGTTCCTGGTAAACTATAATTCCGTAAGTTTCTTTAAGCAATGGTTCAAGAACCGGGTGAAGGTAAGCAACCTGTTTTCGGCCAAACTTTCTGTCAATAAAATCATCTATAAATTCCATCGGTCCAGGACGGTAAAGTGCATTCATTGCAGAAAGATCGCTCAGGCTTGAAGGTTTAAGTTTCTTCAGATATTCTTTCATCGGCGAAGATTCAAACTGGAAAACGCCGGTCGTTTGTCCTTTTGAAAACAGCTGGAAAGTTTTTTCATCATTTAAAGGAA
>CAZECH010000246.1:0-4989 GCA_964510675.1 uncultured Ignavibacteriaceae bacterium | reverse complement strand
AATGATATTTCAAATAAGCTGACTGATCCAAATCTGTCTGAAGAAGAACAGCATGATTTTATAAATCAGCTTGGCGAAGTTCATCATCGCCTTGAAGAATTGGATTCATATAGTGCTGATTCAAAAGTTGAGAAAATAATTTCCGGGCTTGGATTCAGTGAATCTGATTTTAATAAACAGACTGACGAATTCTCCGGCGGATGGCAAATGAGAATTGCACTTGCTAAAATTTTAATTTCACAAAATGATATTCTTCTTCTTGATGAACCTACAAACTATCTTGATCTCGATTCTCTTGAATGGTTAATTTCATTTCTTAAGAGTTATAAAGGAGCTATTCTTGTTGTCTCTCATGATAAATTTTTTGTTGATGAAATAACAGATAAAACACTTGAGATATATATGGGAAAGTTCAATACCTTTAACGGCAACTATGCAGCTTATCTCAATTATAAAGAAGAGCGGGATAACCAATTGACCGGTCTTTATGAACAGCAGCAAAGAAAGTTAAAAGAAACAGAAAAATTTATAGAACGGTTTCGTTATAAAGCTTCAAAAGCAAGACAGGTACAAAGCAGAGTTAAACAGCTTGAAAAAATTGAACTTGTTCAGCTTCCTGAAGAAGCAGGAAAAATTAGATTAAGATTTCCCGAACCTCCCAAAAGCGGCAGGACAAATATTGAATTAGTTAACATTTCAAAATCTTATGGTACTAATAATGTACTAAATGATGTGAACCTGATGATTGAACGTGGAGATAAAATTGCTTTCGTTGGTCCTAATGGTGCCGGCAAATCGACACTTGCAAAAATAATTGCAGGAGAAATCACCTTTGATTCCGGTGAAAGAAATATCGGGCACAATACAATAATATCTTACTATGCTCAGGATGTTGCTGATGGATTAAATCCTGACCTGGATTTGCTGGAAACATTGGAAGAAATATCTCCCAATACAACACCGGTTCATCTAAGAAATATTCTTGGTTCTTTTCTTTTTTCGGGAGATGATGTTTTTAAGAAGGCAGGAATTCTTTCCGGGGGTGAGAAAAGCAGGCTCGCTCTTGCAGGTATTCTTCTTAATAAATCAAATCTGATTGTACTTGATGAACCTACAAACCATTTAGATTATTCTTCAAAGCTTATCTTACAAAGTGCTTTAAAAGAATTCCAGGGCTCCCTTATTCTTGTCTCACACGATATTGATTTTTTAAGGCCTTTGGTTAACAAAGTTGTTTATATAAAGAAAGGGGAAGTCAAAATTTTCCCGGATGGAATTGATTATTTCCTTTCAAAAAGAACTGAGCTGCAAAAGCAGGAAGAAGATAACGAAGTCGTACAGATTAAAAAAAACTCAGATATAATTTCACGTAAGGACCGGAAAAGAATTGAAGCTGAACAAAGACAGGAAAAATACCAGGCTACAAAAGACCTTATAAAATCCATTCAATCATTGGAAGGGAAAATTTCTTCACTTGAAATAAGGGGAAAAAAACTCGAAGCGGAATTATCAGATCCGGAATTCTATAGCAAACCTTCACTGCTTAAAGAGAAAAATCTTGAGTTTACTAAATTACAGAAAGAACTGGAAAAATTAATTAAAGATTGGGAAACTCAATCTGCAAAGCTAAATAAGATAGAAGAAAAATTTAATTAAACATTCACATCCAGAAATTCTTTTGCAAGAGCCAGGCCGCCATATAATGCAGCATCATCAGCTAATTTTGAAGAAACAATCCTCAATCCTATTGCTGCATCTTTCATAACATTTTTATAAAAAGATTTTTTTATTTCCGGCAGCATATGTTTACTCATTGCTTCAATCACGCCTCCGCCAAGCACAATCATATCAACATTTAACAGATTAGAAATACCTGCTAAGGTTCTTCCTATTATTTCGCATGCTTCATTTAATCTTTTTACAGAAACTGGATCATTTCGATCAATTGCCTGGAAAAGTGCTTTACTTTTTATTCTCTCTTTTGCTTTAACGGACTTCGAAAGTATACTTCTCTTTCCTGATTTAATATCTTTAATAATATTTCTTACAATTGCTGTTCTGCTTGCGACAGTTTCAAAACATCCTCTTTTACCACAGCCGCAGAGAAATCCATCTTTTACAACATTAATATGGCCTATTTCACCTGCAACAAAATTAGAGCCTCTGTAAATTTTTTCGTTGAATAGTAATCCTCCGCCGATGCCGGTTCCTATAAAAACAGCAAGCATATTTTTTGACTTCCTGCCTACACCGAAATATTTTATTCCTAAAGCTCCAAGGTTAACATCATTCTCAATAAGTACAGGATATTTTATTCTTTTACTTAATAAATTGCCGATATCAAAATTCTTGATTCCAAGATTTGGGGCAATTCCAATTCTTCCGGTAAGAGGATTAACCGAACCCGGAACGCCAAGACAAACCGCCTTAACATTTGTTTTGGATAAGTGAAGTTCTTTAATTACTGCTTCAACAATTTCTGCAAGACTGTTTATAAGCTTCTTTTTGATATTTCCGGATGGGGTTTCCCGTTTTACCCTTGCAATAATTCCTTCCCGAGAATTAATTGCTGCTGCAAGAATTTTTGTTCCTCCTAAATCAACGCTGATTATACAATCGTGTTTCAGACTTCCTCCTTCATTTTTTCAATGGCAAAATTAAAAATAATTTTGATTACAACCTCATCAATAAAGATTGTTTATATTTTAATCACTTTTTAACTTTAGTTAATGAATATCAAACCTCTTAAAAGATTCGGACAAAATTATTTAACCGATTCCAATATCCTAAACAAAATCATTAAAGAAATTAATCCGGAACCAGGAGATAATATAATTGAAATTGGTCCGGGAACAGGAGCTTTAACCGGCAAACTATTAGAGAAAATTGATTCCATCACGGCAATAGAGATTGATAAGAGAATCAGTAATGATTTATCAACAAAATATCCGGGATTAAGTTTAATTCCCGGAGATTTCTTAGATATAGATTTGAATAAAATATATTCCACTAATAAGGAAAAATTAAGAATCGTTGGCAACATCCCTTACAACATAACGTCCCCTATTCTCTTTAAGCTAATTAATAGTAATGAATTTATAAAAGACTCGGTTCTTATGGTTCAATATGAAGTAGCAAAAAGGATTAAAGGAAATAAAGGGACAAAGGATTATGGAATACTTTCTATTTTGTTAAGTTTTTTTGCTGATGTTGAAATATGTTTTAAGGTATCTTCTGCTTCATTCCGTCCAAAACCAAATGTTGATTCAGCCGTAATTCATCTTTTTTTTAGAGAAAGCAAAATAAGTAAGGAATTAAAACCCATGCTTATAAAAATTGTAAAAGCATCATTCGGAAACAGAAGAAAAACTTTAAAAAATTCGCTGGGTAATAGTATATTTAAGGATATTGATTTTTCAAATTCGGGAATTGATTTAACAAAGAGAGCCGAGCAGCTTAATCCCAATGAATTTGTAAAACTAGCTCTTTATGTTCAAGAGGAAAAAAAACTTTTATTGAATTAGAATAATGAAAACATTCACCCGATGAAAATGATAAATTCCTTCCTTAAAAAACTAAAGGCTTTTGACCTTGTGGTGGTTGTATTCTTTATCCTCCTTACAATAGTTAATATTATTTACCACGATAAAGTAGAGCAATGGTTAATTTTTGTTTTTCTAAATGTTGGAATAGTTTTTTTTGCTTTCCTGATTTCATTTCTTGAGGACAAATATGATTCACGAATCTTGAGGATCATTCACTACTGGTATGTTGCACCGCTTATTCTTTTAACATTTAAAGAACTTTATTTCATGATAAAACCGATCAGGCAGCAGGATTATGATTACCTGTTTATCCAGATTGACAGATGGCTTTTCGGTACTGACCCTACACATTTTCTTTACCAGTTTTCAAATCCTTTGATTACAGAAATTTTACAAATTGTTTATGGGATGTTTTATTTGTTACCAATAATTCTGGGTTTGTCTTTATTGAGAAATAAAAGATTTCTTGCTGTTGATTTTGCTACGTTCTCTGTTATTTACGGTTTTTATTTATCATACCTTGGCTACTTTACTTTGCCCGGTGTTGGCCCAAGATTTACGCTGCACAATTTTGAAACTATGAATGAAACTCTTCCGGGATTATTTCTCACAAACACTTTAAGGGAATTTGTAAATATCGCCGAGCACGTTCCTGCCGGAACTCCAAATCCTGCTGACGTTGTTCAGAGAGATGTTTTCCCAAGCGGCCATACAATGATTACACTCATTGTAATGTATTTATCCATAAAATTAAAAAGCAGGACAAGATATTTTTTTATTCCTGTCGGTTCACTTCTAATTCTTGCAACAGTTTATTTGTGGTATCATTATGTAATAGATCTTATAGGCGGATTGGCATTTATGATTTTTTCTGTCTGGTCCGGGAAATATATTTTTAATTGGTGGATGAGAAAGATTGGTAAAGAAGAATTTGAGTACGATAAAGCATAGGGCTTTGGGCAAAGTGCATAGTTAAATGATTGAAGAAAAAAAAATAAAAGTAAAGAGAATATTCGATTCGATTGCCGGAAGATATGATCTGCTAAATCATCTTTTGAGTTTTGGAATAGATTTTTACTGGCGCAAAAAAGCATTAAAGTTTACCGGCTTAAACTCATCTTCAATTCTTCTTGATGTAGCCTGCGGAACCGGCGATGTAGCTATACAAGCTAAGAAAATGGGAGTAGCAAATGAAAGATAAGATATGTGGTATATGTAGAACTGCAATAGATACAGATAAAGAGTATTGTCAATTTGTTCAGTTTAAGAATAAAGATATTATACAGAGTAAAGCATACTATCATGTTAATTGTTTTAGAGATAGACTTGTTGGAACTAAGGAACAAAAGGAAGCAATGAAGGTTGCTTTATCAACATTAAATCAAGTTCAAAAGAAGTTTGGATTAAAAGAAGATGAGGTGGTGTTTTAATCTGATTATTGGTT
>CAZECH010000245.1:0-4994 GCA_964510675.1 uncultured Ignavibacteriaceae bacterium | reverse complement strand
CACCGGAAAGCCGGCGTAATAATCCGTCAGACTCTCGAACCCGGCTCACCTTATGCTGATGTAGTTATTCACGGTGATGGGCTTACTTCAATCCAATACCGGGAAGTACAGGATGGACTGACACACGAAATTCAATCCAACTTCTCCGCACCGAAAAGAATCCGTATTGAAAAAGAAGGCTACTATGTTTCTATGTCCGTTGCCAATGAAAATGAAGAGTTTCATTCTGCGGGCGGTTCATTTAAGATAAAATTTAATGAGCCATTTTATATCGGGCTGGGTGTTTGTTCTCACGACAGCACAGTAATAGAGAAGGCTGTTTTTTCAAATGTAGAAATTAAAAATGGAAAACAAGATATGACAGGCGAGCAAATTCTGGAAAGTACGTTAGAAACAATTGCAATTGCTTCAATGGATAGAAAAGTTGTGTTTAATTCGAATGAACATTTTGAAGCTCCGAATTGGTCCCGCAATGGAGAATACTTGCTCTTTAATAAGGAAGGAAAGATTTATAAAATTCCCGTTACAGGCGGTGAACCTCAATTAATCAACACTGGTTTTGCAGTTATGTGTAACAATGATCATGGTATTTCACCAGATGGTACTCAATTAGTAATTAGTGATCAAACAAAAGAGAGTAAATCACTTATTTACACTTTACCGATTGAAGGGGGTAATCCAAAGCTTATTACGGAAAAGGGTCCCTCTTATTGGCATGGATGGTCGCCCGATGGTAAAACTCTCGCTTACTGCGCTGAACGTAATGGCGAGTTTGATATTTATACTATCTCTGTAAGTGGCGGTGATGAAAAAAGATTAACAACTGCTCAGGGTTTGGATGATGGTCCTGATTATTCACCTGATGGGAAATATATTTACTTCAACTCAGAACGTACAGGTACAATGCAGATCTGGAGAATGAAAACTGATGGGAGTGAACAAGTGCAGATTACGAATGATGATCACAATAACTGGTTTCCACATCCTTCACCGGATGGTAAATGGATTGTTTTTCTTTCTTACGAAAAAGATGTGAAAGGGCATCCCGCAAATAAGGATGTTATGCTTCGGCTTATGCCTGTCGGCGGAGGCGAAATCCAGATTCTTGCAAAACTTTTTGGAGGACAGGGCACGATTAACGTTCCTTCCTGGTCGCCTGACAGCGACAATCTGGCATTTGTAAGTTACAGGTTGATAAAAAAATAATAATACCAAAGCAGGAAATATTGAATGATCACAAAAGAAATTACGAAAACATCAATTACCAGGATAAAAATAAATGCAGATAAAATTATTAGATGCATTGATTATCTTGATGAAGAAGAATTGTGGAAAGACTTTTCTCCTCGACTTGTCAGTTATGGAAATTTATTATTGCACCTGATTGGAAATATTTCTCAATATATAATTTCCGGTTTAGGTAGCACTTCTTTTAAAAGAGAAAGAGACCTTGAATTTTCTGGCAAACCGGGCATTTTAAAGGAGCAATTAAAAGATAATTTTAACTCAACAATTAATAAAGCAATTAAAACAATTGAATCGCTCAGCCAGGATTCTTTGATGAAGATTTACCATATACAGGGAAAAGATATTTCCGGTATTGATACTCTTATTCATGTTGTTGAACATTTATCTTACCACACAGGACAAATTATCTGGGCTGTTAAATATTTCAAGAATATCAATCCGGATTTTTATAGGGGTGAAGATTTGAACAAACAGAATGTCTCTTCAAAATGAAATTTATTTTTTAAATATATTTCAGGAGAAATTCGATGATTAAATATTTTTTACTACTCTTTATATCTCCTTTAATTTTATTCGGACAGGATTCTCAAAGTGGATGGATCAATCTGTTTAATGGAAAAAACCTTGATGGATGGATAATTAAAATTACTGATCATGATTTAAATGATAATTATAAAAATACTTTCCGGGTTGAAGATGGAATTCTGAAAGTATCTTATGATGAGTATGAAATATTTAATGGTGAATTCGGGCATATATTTTATAAAGATAAATTCTCTCACTATAAAATTCGAGTTGAATACCGTTTTACAGGAAAACAGGTTGATGGTGGTCCAGAATGGGGTTTACTTAACAGCGGAATTATGATTCATTCTCAATCGCCGGAAAGTATGGAGAAGAATCAAAACTTTCCTGTCTCAATTGAAGCTCAGTTTCTTGCAGATGATGGAAGCGGTACAAGAACAACCGGAAATGTCTGTACTCCGGGGACTCATATAGTAATGAACAATAAACTTCTAACTGAACATTGCATTTCAACAAGTAAGAAAATTTATCCTCCCGGTGAATGGGTTACAATGGAAGTTGAAGTTAATGGGGATTCTTTAATAAGGCATTTTGTTAATGGTGAAGTTGTTTCAGAATATGAAAGGCCACAGTACGATGAGACTGATCCCTATGGAAAAAAATTGATTGTTGACAACAATAAAATATTGAATGAGGGTTATATAGCTTTACAGGCTGAGACTCATCCCGTTGAATTCCGTAAAGTTGAAATTCTTATACTGAAGTGAATTGTTTCTATAAATATAATGTTTCCTAATAGGCGATTGATGTTTACAAAATTATATTTTATTTCCATTCTTATTTTATTTATTAACACTATGAATCTTGCTCAGCTTAAAATAAATGAATCCGGATATTATGAAGTTCAAGGGCTTAATATAATGCTCTTTGATGATTTTTATCCTGAAGGGCACCAGGGCGGTTTAACAATTATTCAAAATGGAATAAGAGTAGCAGCAAATGGAGATATTCGGCTTGAACCAACTCCGGGGCAATGGTCGCCGGTTCCTAAAATGGGGGAAAGAAACGTTGATAAGGAAAACGGGATAATTTCAGTTGAGCTGTGGTTTCCCGATTCAAGCAAACACAAAAAAGGTTTTAATCCTGTTATCTATCCCGATTTCAAATTCAAATATAAAATTAAAACAGAAGCAATTGGCAACAGTATAAAATTGATTGTCGACCTTGAAGAACCTTTACCTCACAAATGGGTGGGCAAAGTCGGTTTTAATCTCGAGTTATTTCCAGGTCATTATTTTGGTGAATCTTATTTAATGGATAGCAAACCGGGAATTTTCTCTATCCAGGTAAACGGGCCAATGCAATTAGATGACGATGAAAATTTTCAAATCACCCCTTTAGCAATTGGTAATGAGTTAATCGTTTCACCCGGCAATCTTGAAAAGCAAATTAAATTCATAAGCAGTACAAATGAGCTTCAGTTAATTGATGGAAGAGGTTTGCATAATAACGGATGGTTTATTGTTCGTTCAATACTTCCGGCTGATGCAGATAAAAATGCTGTCGAATGGATTATAACACCAAAAATAAATACTGATTGGAGATATAAACCTGTTATTCAACTTTCGCAAGTTGGTTTTCACCCAAAGCAAATAAAATTTGCAGTTATAGAATTGGACAAACTGACTGAAAAATTTGAAACCATTCAGTTAATAAAAATTAATGCGGATAATCATTCAATTGTAAAACGGGATAATAATCATGTCCCATGGGGGAATTTTTTAAGATATAAATATTTACGCTATGATTTTAGTGATGTTGCTGATGAAGGATTATACAAAATAAAATATGGAAATGTTGAATCGAATATTTTTCAAATCAAGAATGATGTTTTCACCAGGCATGTTTGGCAGCCAACATTAGAATATTTTCTTCCTGTTCAAATGTGTCATATGAGAATTGAAGACAGGTACAAAGTATGGCATGGACTCTGTCATATGGATGACGCTCTGATGGCTCCGGTTAATCACAATCACTTTGATGGTTACATTCAGGGTGAATCTACTTTAACAAAATATCAATCTGGTGAACATGTTCCCGGATTAAATATTGGTGGATGGCATGATGCAGGGGATTATGATATAAGAATTGAATCTCAGGCATCAACAATGTACAAGCTTTCACTTGCTTACGAATTCTTTCCAAATGATTATGATGAAACAACGATTAACCAGGATACAAGATTAGTTGAAATTCACAAACCTGATGGAAAACCTGATATTCTTCAGCAGATAGAGCATGGTGCTTTATCAATTGTTAACGGATATGAATCTTTAGGCAGATTGTACAGAGGAATTATCGAGCCAACACTTAAGCAATATGTCCATCTTGGTGATGCAGCAACTATGACAGATAATATGATTTACAAAGAAAATGAAAATGATCCGTTATTAAATCAACCTTTACAAAAAGATGACAGGTGGGTATTTACTGAAGAAAATCCACGAAGGGAACTTCAAGTTTCACAGGTTTTAGCTTCTGCCAACAGAGTATTGAAAGATTATAATTCTGAATTAGCTGAAAAATGTCTAAGCATCTCAGAAGAAATTTATTGGAATGATACTTCCTCATCAACAAGAAATAAAATTAATGCCGCTGCAGAACTTTATTTATCAACTTCAAAAAAAGAATATGAAGAAATAATATTGGTAAATGCAGATATCATCTGTAAAAATATAATAGAATTTAGTGAAGTGATTGGTAGGGTTGTAAAGAAAATAAATAATACTAAGTTTACAGAAAAAATTGAAAAAGCAGTTCAAGAATCTTTTCAAAAAATTTCCGGAGAGCAAAAAGAAAATCCTTATGGCGTTCCTTACAAACCGCGTATCTGGGGAGCGGGATGGGAAATACAATCATTTGGAGTCAAACAGTTATATCTTCATTTGGGTTTTCCTGAAATCTTTAAATCAGATTATGCATTCAATGCATTAAACTTTGTCCTTGGCTGTCATCCGGGAGAAAATAATGCTTCCTTCGTTTCAGGTGTCGGGGCAAATTCTTTAACAGTTGCTTATGGTGTGAACAGGGATGAATGGTCGTACATTCCTGGAGGTGTTGCATGCGGTACAAATTTAATACGCCCTGATTTACCTGAGCTAAAAGTTTGGCCTTATTTCTGGCAGCAGACTGAATATATAATTGGTGGAGGTGCAATAGAT
>CAZECH010000244.1:0-5029 GCA_964510675.1 uncultured Ignavibacteriaceae bacterium | reverse complement strand
TGTCTTATTCAATATCTTATTATTCTCTTGGACATTGTATGTAACAGCTAATCTATTGGCGTGTACATTGGATAAGAATTTGTTTTTCTTAACGGCTTCTGGATTGCGTATATCAACATTTTCGACGGAAGATATTTTATCTAATATATACTTAATTTTTTGTTGTTCAAATCGTTTATCATCGGATTTTTGGACATCATAACGTTCATTATCATCGTGATATAATTTAGTTGCTTTCAGTAGTCTTATATTATCACTCACTGCTCTTTTAATATGAAAGAGAATGTTGTTTCTTTCAGCTTCTGAAAGAAGCTGCTGTTTTTCCTGAGTGTTGAGATCTTCTCCACTAAAAGATGAAGGCAACAGACTATCTATCATGTTCTTAACTATCTCATCTCTCTTCTGCAGGGATGATTTAAGCTGTGCAATTGTTTGTTCAAGTTGGGCAATACGCGTTCTGTCATCATTGCTTTGTTTTTCAAGTACTGCAAATTGATCTGTGAGTTCAACGTTTCGCCGGTTAAGAGTATCAACTACTTCTCTCAACCCTGTAACTTCAGTTTTTAGAACATCTATTTGCATGAAATCATCACTTCTTAGGGCATAGGAATTTTTCAATTTTTCAATTGTTTTATCGAAGCTTTCGGGATAGAGGCCGCTATCAAGGAGCTTTTTATGTGAAATAAAATCACTTCTCAACTGATTTATACTTTCGTTAACATCAGCCAATGCATCTAAAGAATCAGAATCCCTGATTGCTTTTTCTATCTCATGTACTTTTTCTTTAAAGTTCTTTACAATTTCGTAATCCGATTGTGCAAATAAAGTATTTACTCCCAAAAGGAAGTAAAATAAAATAAAGCTTAAGATTAATTTATTCTTCATTTTCTTCCTCATTGACTAATCCTTCATTTGATAATAATTGTTTTTTATCTCCATATACAAGTTCTATAAATGGAGATCTTTGATTGAAAGCAGGTTTGCTGACTCCGGTTTCCGAAATAAGTACCTTCTCTTCCAGGCAAAGTTCGCTTTCATAATTTGAAAATACATAGACGTTTTTAAAATTATTCGATGTGATGTAGTAATATCCCTTATTATCTCTTATAATTCTTAAATCTTTATTAAGGTATGATAAGGAATCGCCTGTTTCTTCCAGGAAAAGATCCTTTGAGTTGAATATGAGAGAGTACCTGTCTTCCTTAACAAAGCCATCTTCATTTATTTTCAATACAGATTCTACAGGCCAGGAAAAATCTGCAGGTTTTAATGTAAGAGAAGAACAAGCCGGTAAAATAAAAAGCAGAAACAACACACCTAATTTTAATAGTTTCATTTATCCTCCTAAAAAATATTGAGTTCTGACACGTGAGAAAATTAATTCAAAAAGAAGTTCATAAAAGTAACAGAAATCACAGTTTTGTTTTTAAATATATAAAGAGAAACAATTTTAGATTCAAAATTAAACAATTTTATGTTTCTTTATTATTTTCTTTTCTTATAAATCCGTTTTATTTCTTTGTGCAATTTTTTTTCTTTTTCCTTTCTTTTTAAAAAAGCTTTAAAATCTTGTTTTTCTTCAAGGTACCTGAGTTCTTTTTGTAATTTTCTGTGGCTGTTTAATTTTTCTATATCAATAATTCCATTTGCAAGTGCAGCCAGTATTGCACAACCTTTTTCTTTTGTATGAGTACAATTTGAAAACTTACACTCTAACGCAAGTGCTTCTATATCTTCAAATGCCTGGTTTAACCCTGAATCTGAGTTCCACAATTGAAACTCACGCATTCCCGGGGTATCAATTACAATTCCTCCTCCCGGAATCAAAAGCATTTCTCTTTTAGTTGTTGTATGTTTCCCTTTATTAACCATACTGCTTATTTCATTCGTCTTTAAAATTTCACTTCCCATTAAAGAATTTATTATTGTTGACTTACCTACTCCGGACGACCCTGCAAAAACCCCGGTAGTTCCATCGCTTAAAATACTTTTTATATCTTTAATACCTGTTCCTTTAAGTGCATCAGTGAAGATTACAGGTATCTCAGGAAAAGTTATAGCCAGTTCTTTTTTCTTATAAGTGAGTTCGTTTGAAAGATCAATTTTATTAAGAACAATAACAGGTTGAACTTCACTTTCGAGGGTGCTTGCAATATATCTTTCAAGTCTCCTGATATTAAAGTTATTATCGAGACTTTGAGTAATGAAAATGTAATCAACATTTGCAGCTATTATTTGTTCTTCAATTTTCCTATCGGCAGCTTTTCTTGAAAGCTTGCTTTTCCTTTTCAACACGGAGTGGATGATTGCTTTCTTTTCATCTTCAAAAAGAATTGCAGCAACCCAATCTCCTGTTTTGGGCAATTCAGATATTGTTTCAGTTGAATATAAAAGCTTGCCTGTAACTTCGCCTGGTATTTCACCAGCTTCGGAATAAAGTAAATATCTTTGCTTATTTTCTACAGTTACTCTTGCAGGAATAAAGTTTTGTTCTTTAAAAGTTATAAATTGATTTTCAAAAAATTCATTCCATCCTAATTGAATTAGATTATACATTTCTGTATTCCTTTTAATTAATTTTTAAAATGATTTAGGATTATTCAGAAAGGACGCACTACACCTCTAAAGGATGTACGCATCTGCTCAGGCAATATCCTGAGCCTGGGATGAATTTGCGGTATGTAATAAATTAGATTTAATAAGTCTTCTAAATTTGACTAAGCTAAAATAGGAAGGGACAATTAAATATGAAAGTGCATTACAGGATGGAATTGTGGAAATATTGCAAATTATTATTACAATACTCCACAATTCCATTATTCGAATTAATTTTGTTCTGCGTACTTCCCTTTTAGTCTATTTTTAAACACCTTTTCGAACTTCTCAACCTTAGGACCAATTACGAATGAGCAATATCCCTGGTTAGGATTATTTTCATAATAATCCTGATGATAATCTTCTGCGGGATAGAAGTTTGTTAGGGGAGAAATCTCTGTTACAATCGGGTTATCCCACGCACCTGATTTATTAAGTTCATTCTTATAAAATTCTGCTTTCTTTTTTTGTTCTTCATTCTGATAAAAAATTACTGAACGATACTGTGTTCCAACATCGGCACCTTGCCTGTTTAGTGTTGTAGGGTCATGTGTTTTGAAAAAAATCTCAAGAAGTTCATCATAAGAAACCACTTTTGGATCATAACCGATTTGTATTACCTCTGCATGCCCGGTCGTTCCCTCGCAAACCTCTTTATAGGTAGGATTTTTTACTGTCCCACCTGCATATCCCGAAACTACAGTATGTACTCCTTCAACTCTTTCATAAATTGCTTCGGTACACCAGAAACATCCCCCGCCAAATGTTGCTATCTCAAGGTTTGAATTTTGAACCGAATTCATTTCACTTTTCTCACTTTCTTTGTTTATAGATTTTAAGTCTTTACAACCATATCCTGTAATGCTGGTAAGCAATATGATTAAACAAATTACCAAAAGATTCCTTTTCATAATTATCCTGTTTTTGCAGGTAAATATCTTCATGTTTTGCCAATGAGTTATAACAAAATAATAACATTTAGTTAAAAAATCTTTGTGAATAAAAGACTTGATAATGCTTATCTTTGCGATATTTTTGATTAACAAATTTTTTTCTTTTTCCAAAACTGATGACTCAGCAGATTCTAAGCACCAAACTATACTATCCAACTTCTCAAACGAACTGGGTAAGAAGAGGTCGGCTTATAAATAAGCTGAATGAATGTTTTCATGCCAGGCTGACAATTGTATCAGCACCGGCAGGTTTTGGAAAAACTACTTTATTAAGTGAATGGATTGAACAATCAAAATATCCTGTCGGCTGGGTGTCGCTTGATGCAGGAGATAATGATCCCAAAAGATTTCTCACTTACTGCATTGCTGCGCTTCAGAAAATACAATCTGAATTTGGAAAAAACACTCTGACAATTATTACTTCACCTCAACAGGTTTCACAGGAATCACTCATTACTGCTTTTATAAATGAGATTAATGAAAACCTTAAAGATTCCGTTCTGGTACTTGATGATTATCATCTTATAGATTCTCCGCAGGTTCATCAATCTCTTTCTTTTTTAATTGAACATCTTCCAAAAAATCTTCATCTTGTTATTTCAGGGAGACATGATCCGCCAATACCACTTTCAAGATTAAGGGCAAGAAAGCAATTGCTTGAGTTAAGAGAATCGGATTTAAGATTTACAACCGAAGAAACTGTCAGCTTCTTCAGAACAACTATGGACCTTACCTTAAATAAAGAAGAAATCGATACTCTGGATGAAAGAACTGAAGGATGGATTGCAAGTCTGCAGCTTGCCGGCATTGCAATGCAGAGCGGACAAAATATCCACAGATTCATCAGTGATTTTAAAGGAAGTCATAATTACATTGTAGATTATCTTACTGAAGAAGTTCTTAATCATCTTGATTCAAACCTGCAGGAGTTTCTTCTTTACACTTCAATCCTTACAAGGTTTAATAGTGCCTTGTGTGATGCAGTCACAAGAGGCGTTGGAAGCCAGGATGTAATTAATCATTTAAATAAAGCAAAATTATTTATTGTACCTTTGGATGAAAGCAGGATGTGGTTCAGGTATCATCACCTTTTTGGTGATTTGCTGAAATACCGTTTGGAACAATTATTCCCCGATATCGTTTCCTCACTTCACCAGAGAGCTAGTAAATGGTTTGAAGAAAATGGTTATACTGAAGATGCATTAAACCATGCTCTTTCTGCAAATGATACTGAAAGAGCCTCCAGCCTTATTGAAACTGCGTCGGTTCAGACTTTGGTTAATGCTGAATTTATAACTTTAAGAAACTGGACTCAGAAAATTCCTTTTAAAATACTTGAGGAAAGAGCATATGTATTAATTTGTCTTGCCTGGATTCATAATATATTTGGAGAAATAGAAAAAACCGGTCCACTCCTTGATAAGACTAAAAACATTTTAGAATTAAAGAAAGGCACCTATGATGAATACCAGCAAAAAGAA